>JADZFI010000509.1 GCA_020850025.1 Saprospiraceae bacterium | reverse complement strand
GTTAGAGAGCAAAACTACTTTTTAAACATAAATCCTTGTTAACCATGTCGAAAAACAAATTGATACCTTCTGTTCACAACTATTGCGACCGCTGGTGCGAGCGTTGTGTATTTGTGGAGCGCTGCGCCATTGGCCTGGAAGAGATCAAACGCTGGAACCGGAGCACACCCATGACGGAGGAGGAAATGTGGGGTGCAATTGGTGATAACTTTAAAGAATCACTGAAAATGCTGGACGATATGCTCCGCCAGGCCGGTATTGATCCCAACGATATCATGGAGATATCATCGTCTGAGTCGGAACCGTCGCCTTCGATGAAAGACAAACTGGAGGAAGAAACCTTTGAGAAGGGGATGTCTTACTACCAGCTTTCAGAGCGCTTTTTTCAAAAAAATACCGACTTTTTCGAGCAAAAAGGCATTGAATTACAGCGTTTGGCCGAAATGAATATGCCCATTGACCTGGATCGCCTGGGATACATACAGGATGCCGTGGAAATTATCCGCCAATATGCAGCCTTCATTGGTGTAAAAGCCCGGCGGGCCATTTCCGGTTTGCAAGAAATGAACAATCCCGGCATATGGGATCCCGAGCCGCAACAAAGCGATGCCAACGGCAGCGCTAAAGTGTGTATCCTGTGCATTGATCAGAGCATGGCATCATGGGAAACCATACGAAAAACCTGGCCGGAAAAAACCGACGAGATCCTCGACATCCTGCTGGTACTTAGTCAGTTGCGCAAGGAGATGATTGCGCATTTCCCCGAATGGCACAAGTTCGTCCGACCAGGATTCGATCCCGAGCCCCAACAATTCCGACGTTTCGAATGGAATTGATTTCCACACATTTCCCACCTTTGTACCCACATTAACCCATATCCCCCCCCATTCCCCCCATTAACCCACATTAACCCATTCCCCACATTAACCACATTCCCTCATTCCCTCTCCATGCTTAAGGATTCCAGCTTGTTGCATCGCTCCGCTTTCATCAACAATGAATGGGTAGAAGCCGATTCCGGAAAAACATTCGTCGTAACCAATCCAGCCAACGGAGAAGAGTTGGCCCGTGTAGCCGACTGCGGTGCGGAGGAAACCCGCCGGGCCATTACCGCCGCAGAAGCTGCCCTGCCCGAATGGCGCGCCAAAACAGCCTCTGCACGCGCAGGAATTATGCGCAAATGGTACGATCTGATCCTGGAAAACGCCGACGATTTGGGCATGCTCCTCACACTTGAACAAGGAAAGCCGGTTCCGGAAGCCCGCGGCGAGATTCGCTATGGCGCTACATTTATTGAATGGTTTGCAGAAGAGGGCAAGCGCGCTTATGGCGATGTGATTCCCCCTCATATGCCGGGCATGCGCTTGCTGGTGGTGAAACAACCCGTCGGTGTGGTAGCCGCTATCACCCCCTGGAATTTTCCAAACGCCATGATCACCCGCAAGGTGGCGCCGGCGCTGGCTGCAGGATGCACCGTAGTGCTGAAACCCTCCGAAGAAACGCCTCTCTCGGCCCTGGCACTCGCTGAGCTGGCCCTGAGAGCCGGATTCCCGCCCGGAGTACTCAATATCGTTACCGGCATGGACGCGCCAACCATTGGTAAAGTGCTGACAGACAGCCCTGTAGTGCGCAAAGTTTCCTTCACCGGAAGCACTGAAGTAGGGAAATTGCTGATGCGGCAGAGCGCCGATACCGTGAAAAAGATCTCCCTGGAGCTCGGCGGGAACGCCCCATTCATTGTATTCGACGATGCTGATCTCGACGCTGCCGTTGAAGGAGCCATCGTGGCCAAATACCGCAATGCCGGTCAAACCTGCGTTTGCGCCAACCGGATCTTTGCTCAGGAAAGCATTTATGAAGCATTTCTGGAAAAATTCACCGCAGCAGTCCAAAAACAAAAAGTAGGCGTCGGAACGGAACATGGCGTTAATATTGGCCCGCTGATCAACCAGGAAGCCCTGGAAAAAGTGCAGCGCCTGGTTGGCAATGCTACCCAGAAAGGCGCCAGAGTGCTGGCAGGCGGACAAGCCATGCAGGGTACCTTCTTCCAACCTACTGTGCTGGCAGATGTAGGCCCGGGCATGGACATCATGCACGAAGAAATTTTCGGCCCGGTGGCCCCGGTAACACGCTTTTCCGACGAAAAAGAGGTGATCCGCCTGGCAAACGATACCCCTTATGGCCTGGCCGCCTATTTTTATGGGCGCGACATCGGACGAGTGTTCCGCGTGGCAGAGGCACTTGAGTATGGCATGGTGGGCGTAAATACCGGCCTTGTGGCTACCACCGTTGCTCCCTTTGGTGGAGTCAAGGAAAGTGGCATCGGTCGGGAAGGTTCCAAATACGGACTGGACGACTTCCTGGAAACCAAATACATCTGCATTGCCGGGATTTGAGTTGTTGAAAAGGGCTTTTACTTATTTCACCAGCAAGTCTTTGTTCAAACGCCGCTGTATCTCCCATTCCATATTGGTGGATAGGTGTCCTATCATCCCCCAATAGGTAGGTGCAGAAGGGGTCATGATCTCGGAACTTTCCTGATATCGGTGCGTCGTTTGAATGCTTTCAGAAATCAGCAGTGATCCCGTTCGCATATCTTTCAACTCCATAAATACCGATGCAGTGGCTTCCCTTTCGCTGAAATGGGTGGTTTTAACGATTGTTTCCGTTCGGAACTTCGCAGTGCGGGAAATCACTTTGCCGCTGGTATCGCGGATTTCTTCATAGCCGTCTTCCACCTGCTGCGTTTCCGTCATTGTCGTATTGTATTGATTTTCCGATCCAACCATAAGCGACTCCAAACGGCAAGTCAGGAGGTAATCGAATGTATTCCGTGCCGTTGTGTCCGTATGAATAACGATCCATTCGTTTTTCATCTTTGGCGGTTGCCGCAGCATATCGGACCAAAAATCACCACCGTCGGAAATGTCGTTTCGTGTTTCTGCCACGAAAAGCAGATGTTCCATGCCCATCGTCCGGGCACTGTCGAGCAAGCTATTAGAATTTTCCCAATCGGGGTAATAGTGCTTTTTTAGGTCGCTCAGCAGCTGATGGGCTTCCCGGGAGGGTGAGGGCTGACCGGTTGCCAGAAGTTCCTGTGCGCGGGTGTAGAGGTACCCGGCTGCTGCAAGGCGACTATCGGACTCCAGCGAGTTAATGTCGGACACCAGTTGAAATTTCGGAGTAAATCCTTTACGGCTTTTAAGTGGTTGCCATTGCTCCAGCTTGTTTTGCCGTTCCTGAATATTTCGATGAATGGCGTTTACCCTTGGCCAGTTGGCTTCCTGG
Organism: Saprospiraceae bacterium; assembly: GCA_020850025.1. GTDB lineage: Bacteria > Bacteroidota > Bacteroidia > Chitinophagales > Saprospiraceae > M3007. The sequence goes on along the minus strand of JADZFI010000509.1, from coordinate 708 downwards.
TTTTGTGCGGCCAGCGAAACCAGTTCAGCAGCATCCTTTTGTTGTGCCAAATTGAATGCACGTTCAAGGCCTTCCAGATCCGACTTTTTCTTGCGGTTTGTCGGCTGATCAGCGAGTACCAGTCCATAAGCTTTGACGGCTGAATGGTAGTCGCCTTTATCCATATAATGTTGCGGAGAGAAACAGGCGCTCAAAGCAGGCAGGATGAGCAGCAGGAAAATATGGCGTTTCATGGTAGTTATGATTTGGTTTGTCAAAGATGCTTCCGTAGTGGTATTCAGGCAATACCGGCAGCGTTAAAGGATGGTCAAATGAGGGTTAAGGGTTTCAAAAGATGGCCGTTTTTCTGTAGAGCCTGTTTAAGATTTAGCCAGGGAAAGCAAATTCTGAACATTGGTACACAGTGAACCATCAGTTTAGCTACTTTCGCCGTCGCGATTATTCCGTTTTGTTCAAATCCAAATCACTCTCCTTAATGGCTAAGCATTTCCTTATCCTTCTGTGTTTTCTGGTAACCGTTAGTTACCTGCCCGCTCAACAGCTCTGGACCGACGTCGCGGAAAGCGGCATTCCAGCTGCCGGAGAACGGCGTATTCAACCTGCTAAATATCGCTCCGTGCGACTCGACCTCCAGGCGCTTAAGCCTGTGTTGTCGGCTGCACCCATGCGCTTTACCTCTGCCACTGAATCTGGCCAACCGGTTATTCT
>JADZFI010000508.1 GCA_020850025.1 Saprospiraceae bacterium | reverse complement strand
GCATTACAAATCTCCCCAAGCAGGTAAGCAGTGAGGGGAGTTACTTCAGAAGGCTTGCCCACTACACAATTTCCGGCAGCAAGGGCCGGCGCTATTTTCCAGGTAAACAGGTATAGTGGCAGATTCCAGGGGGAAATACAACCCACCACCCCCAGAGGTTGGCGAAGGGTATAACTTAAACTTCCGGACGTATGATGACTTTCGGAGGCAAAGTGCATCAACGCTGTGGCAAAGAATTTGAAGTTCAGCGCCGAACGAGGGATGTCAATGGTACGAGCAGTGGTAAGGGTTTTGCCGGAATCCTGACTTTCGGCCTCTGCCAGGGCGTCGAGATTTTGCATGATGCCATCGGAAATAGCACGAAGAATATCATGTCGCTCTTCCAGGGATAAAGCTGCCCAGGCGGGGAAGGCGGCTTTTGCAGCTTCATAAGCTGCTGCTACATCTTCACTATCTGAATCAGGAAGTGTGCCATAAGGCTCACCTATGGAGGGATTATAGTTATCAAGGGTAAAACCTGATTGCGCGGGCACGAACTTTCCTCCTATATAATTCTGGATCTGCATGTGGAATGAATTTGATCTGTAAAGGTAAAGAAAAACATTAGATCTGTGAAACAGTGTATTTGTTCCACGTGGAACAAATAGAGGTGTGGAGTGGCGGGTGTGTTCCATGTGGAACAAAGAATGATGTGTATTGGTGGGTTTGTTCCACGTGGAACAAGAGCCCTGTTTCGCAGAGAAGTTAGAGTGAGATATTGCCTCTAAACGTTGGTAGGATGATTTGACAATACAGTGTATTCCAAATCCCAAGCTCAGCACCCCGGCGTAGCCCCTCAAGGTTGGTAGCTCTTTCTGAAAATAATCACCTCGAGAACTTACCCCACCCCACCCTCAAATCTTCGTAATCACAATTTCTACCCGGCGGTTTTTGGCTCGAAGTTCGTCGCTGTCATTGCTGCTGATGGGAAACTTGGCCCCATGCCCAACGGTTTCTATGCGCGAAGCAGCGATGCCCTTTTGTACCAGGTAGTCTTTCATAGCCTGAGCACGTTCTTCCGACAAGCGCATCAGGTCTTCCGCTTTTCCGATGTTGTCGGTATGGCCTTCAATACGGATGTGCAACTTCGGACTCTCCAGCAGCAGTGTGGCCAGGCGCTCCATTTCGGAATAGGATTCTTCCAGGATGATGGCCTTGGATTGTTGGAAGTAAATGGGGCGAAGTTCTATTTTGGCATTTACTTCCAGTGGATTCAGGAGCAGATCAATGTATTGCTCCCGGAAATAATAATAATCCCGCCGAAACAGAATTTCCTCGGTTTGTCCGGCATAGCCACCCTTTTCCGGGATGAGATCAAACTTGACGCCCTTCGGGATCTTTAGCCTGAAGGTTCCATCAGGAGCTACCAGCACGTTGTGCGGATCGCCCTTTGCGCCGTAGTACACCCGGGTGCCGGTAATCAGTTCGCGCGTATTGGCATTGAGCACCCTGCCTACCACTTCCAGTTCGGTGGCCTGTGGAGGCGCAATACGTACCCGATAGATGTCGCTGCTCCCTTCGCGTCTGGAACTGAAATACAAATACCCGGAACTCATGTTGAAGTAGGGCTGACTGTCGTCGAACTTCGAATTCATGGGGTCAAAAAGCAGGGCAGGCGACGACCAGTTTTTCCAGGTGTCGTCCAAACGCCGGGAAGTGTACAGATCATTGCCACCCATTCCTCCAGCCCGCGCTGAGGAGAAAAACAGCGTCTCATTATCCTCCGATAAAAACGGAGTGGTTTCCCTGCGGTCGGAATTGATCACATTGCCCAGATGCTGGGGTGCACTCCAGGTATTCTCCCCTTCCTTAAAACAAACATACAAGTCCATATCCCTGGAATCGGAGCGTATGGCCGAAAGGATCAGCACCTTGCCGTCAAAGCTCATGGTAAGGCTCACATCAGAGGTAATGGTGTAATAATCCTTGATGTTAATGGGTGTGGGGAAACTCCACCCTGTGCTGTCGGCCGTGCGCCGCACCAGGGAAAAGCCGCGGTCCATATTGCCATTGCGTTCAAACTGATTGATCACATAAAATGCGTTCGGATCGGGTGTCAGGGTAACCATGCTGTTGGGCAGGGCATTGTTCAACGGATATCCCGGATGCGAAACCTCCGTAAAATCAAACGAATCGCCCCGGGCAATCCATATATCCTGGTTAAAAGCCGATTTCTCCGGATTAGATATCCTCTTACTGGCAATTTGCGAATACACATCGGCAAGAGCAGCCGGATATCTTTCCGGCGGCAATTTCAGGGCCATGTCAACACTGTCGATGAACAAGGTGCGGTCGAACTCCGGATAACCTACCCGGGTAAAATACAGGGTGCGCCCGTCGCGACTCGGAACAGGCGTGATCTCATCGCTGGAAGAATTGATGAAAGAGGGCAGTTTTTCCAGTTCGAAATAGTGGTAAGTCTGGGAAAAACAAAGTTGGGCGACCAAAAGCAGTGTGCTGGATAAAATGGTTGTTTTCATAAACAAAGAAAGAAAAAAGCGAGTCGCCACAACAAGGGACGACTCGCTTTTCAAACGAATGAAACATATGTACTATTATTCCTCTCCTTCAAAAGCTGAGAAGTCGAAGATCAGAGAGAAGCGCAATGTGTTATCCAATGGGTTGCGCTGGTTGCTGGTAGGCACCAGGTAGCTGAAGTTCAAGCCAAATACGTTGTACTTCACACCCAAACCAACGCTGAAATATTTACGGTTGCCCTTGGAGTAGTGTTCGCGGAAGTGACCAATGCGCACTGCAAACTGATCATCGTACCAGTATTCAGCGCCTACACCCAGGGTGATTTCTTTCATTTCTTCAGAGAATCCACCCGGAGCATCATTGAACGACTTGAAAATGCCGCGGATAGGAGAATATTGCTTGTAGTCTACCTGTCCATCTCCATCAGCATCGCCGAGATCCGGACGAGGCGTTGGAACGAGCAACTTGTTGAAGTCTGTAGTGAATGTAACAGAGTTGTAATCATCCAGCTGAATCTTCAAAGCGCCACCAACACCAAGATTGGTGGGAATGTAGTCGCGATTTACCGAGTTGGTGTACGTAATTTTTGAACCAATGTTGGAAACAGCAGTACCAAACGTGAATTCACCTTTGTTTCCACCCAGTTTAATGGGTGTTTTGTACGTCATGGTAATATCTGCAGCGCCTGCAACGCCGGGCTTGATTTCATTGCCTTCCACTACCCTGCCGGTGGCCAGGTTGGAGTAAATGAATTTGGCGCCCACAGAGGCAGATAACTTCGGCGTAAGCTTACGTGCGTAGGCGCCACTGAATTCGAATTCATTAGGGCGGCCCTGACCGAGTGATTGTCCGGTTTCGTCCGTAAATTCTATATCACCCAGGGAGAAGTAGCGCAAGCTGGCGCCCACTGCCTGGAAATCGTCAATCTTGTAATATCCGGACAAATAAGCCAGATACACATCATTCAAGCCCAAATTGCGCATCCATGGCGTGTAAGTAGCGGAAATGGATATGTCTTTATCAGCAAAAGCCAGTTTTGAAGCATTGTAGTGCATGCCGTTGGCATCCACAGAGGTGGCTATACCCACATCGCCCATAGCGCCGCCACGGGCATCCGGCACAATACGCAAAAACGGTACGGCGGAAGTAACAGCATTGGCGCAGCGCTCGCCGGTAATCGGATTATTTCCGTCGACGCACTTGGGCGTAATCTGTCCGTACAGAACTGCCCCGCTGAGCGTCAAAGCCGCCGTTAAAAGCGACGGTGCAAGTAATTTCTTCATGATAAGCGGTGAATTTAGTTGTAACGTTTTGGTGTTGCAGCATCAGTATTCTATTTTTTGTTTTATAAAACACTGATTTTTCTACAATTTATTTTAAAATGACCAGTTTTTCAAAATCACTTTGGGTGGTAGTGGTTGCGCCGGAAGCATCCGTGCCACGTACTTTAACCCGGTAAAGGTACACACCTCTGGCGAGAGGGTCTCCATATTCGTCATTTCCATCCCAGCGAATCTCGTCGGAGATCCTGAACCCATCGCTGTTGGCAATGGTTTGTTGAATGGTTTTGACCAAACGACCGGAAACACTGAAAATATTGACCTGAACATCCAATACCTGTCCGGCAAGATTGTGTTCAAACTGAAAATAAGTATTGGTAGTGAACGGATTAGGATAGTTCAACACATGTGCCAGAGCCGCTTTCCCGCCTTCGGCTACCACGAATTCCGTGTATCCCTCGTCTGAGTTGTTGGCAATATCCCAGCCTTTTACCTGAAGCGTATGCCGGCCGGGCGACAAATTGCGCAAGGGATAAATGGCTTGACCCTTGCGGGAATCTCCCTGGGCACTTTCGTAAAACTCATTGAGTATCAATGTTTCCAACACATTTCCATCCAGTACAGCCGTCAAATCATGTCCGATACTCGTTCCGGTAACGTTCATCCCGTAGTCGTCAGAACATTTCACCAGTACTTTAGGATTGTTGTCCGTAATTCCGCCAAAAGCAAAGGCATCAGTATTCAAAAATGCCTGCACCAGCGGCGGAGTGTCGTCGTTTATAAGGCCGGAGTTTCCACCAATAATAATGTTTTCATCCCCTCCAGCAGCATCCAACGGTGTGCCGTTTTCGGCATAATAGCTGATCTTGCCCTTGCCGAAGGAATAATTGATGTCTTTAGGCACCACAAAATTCAGGCTAAAGACCCCATTGTTCACCTTAGCGCTACCCTTGAACAGAATATTGCGCTGCACTTTGAAATTGCGCACCACACTTCCGGGATCCTGTCCGAGGGTTTGCAATGTCTGTGCTTTATCAAAAACCGTGACAAAAACCCTTCCATTGAAGTTGTTAAGCAAATTACCGTCAATATCTGTCACCATACCCTCCAATTCTACCGGCATAAGGGCCTTCAGGGTGTCTGGTTGCCCGGCTGTGACGGGCTGGCCGTTTACTTTGGTGGTGACTACGCGGTGCTCCGGGAAGGCCAGATGCATGGTGGGGTCGCCCAGCAGGGTAAACCGTCTTGCATTGCGCACATCGCTGGTGAGCGCATTTTTAGCGTCGGTAAGTACATCTCCAATGCTGCGGTACTGTCCGTTTACACGCTGGAAGATGAAGTCCTGAACAGCATCAGTAAGATCCTCATTACCAGCGATATACACCGAACGAACCGTAGTATAAAGCGCAATGGCGCCCGAATTGATCTTCAAAAAAGCCTGTTCGCCGCCTGTTAAGGTGGTATAATCGTCGTAGCCGCCAAAAGTACAGGTGGCCGTAATGATCAATGGATAACGGTTTGGATTGTCCCAACCGGAGATATCGTTATTGTCTACCACACGCTCCTGCGACAAACCTCTGGGGCCTCCGTGACCAATATAATTGGCAATAAGCATGCCCTTGAACATCTC
>JADZFI010000507.1 GCA_020850025.1 Saprospiraceae bacterium | reverse complement strand
TGCCTGACCATTCAGTTTGAATCCGATAACAGCATTGAATATGAGGGATTTCAAATGACCTGGTTATGTACGTCGGAGGTGTGTGATGCTCCCCCTCCGACGTTGCCATCAAATGCGACTTGTGCAACAGCCCTTGGGCTGAACGGATGTGATAATGTTCCGCAATTCATGCCATTAACACCCGGTCAGGGTGATCCAGGCTTTATTCAGGATGGTATAAATGCTGGTTGTTTCCTGAATCCAAGTTTCGAATTGAACTTTTCGTTCTTTTATTTTCAGGCACAGGCGAATGGTAAATTCGGATTTGCAGTCCAGTCAGCCAATGCCAACGAGGCAACGGATATTGACTTTAACGTATGGGGCCCCATCAACAGCCTGGCTGAAATGTGCGATTTCGCCGAAACCAATCAACCCATTCGCTCCTCCTGGGACGACGGCGCAGATCTGACCGGCTTGGCTGATATCCATCCGGTTACCGGCCTGCCGGTACTGGATAATTTTGATTGCGGAAGCCCCGCTACCCCTGGTACCGACCCGCCATTCGGTAATGCCGACGACTTTGTGCGCAGGATCGACGTTCAGGCCGGGAAATTTTACCTGATCTTACTGGATGACTTTGACGGCAATATTCAGGAGGATGGTATGGCCATTGACTTTTCCGGCACCTCCGATGGAGTGTTTGGCCCACAAAACAACCCGATTTCAGTAAGCAACGATACTTCTTCCTGCAACGGCAATGCGGTACAGTTGATGGTGACAGGAGGGGCTTCTTATGCCTGGTCGCCCTCGGCCGGACTTTCCTGTAACGATTGTCCCAATCCTTTTGCCAGCCCGTCCATGACTACTGTTTATGAAGTAAAAGTGGTGGATGTTTGCCAAAATGTGACGGAAACGGTGGTCGTTTCAACCGGACCAAATCTGTCGGTTTTCAATGATACATCCATTTGTAAGGGTCAAAGTGTTTTGTTGGGTAATACCTTACCGGAGCCGGCAACTACCTATACCTGGACACCCAACGATGGTTCATTAAGTGACCCTGCTTCTCCCAATCCGGTGGCCACTCCTGCACAAACTACCGTATATACTTTGACTGCGTCATCAGGCCCCTGTACGGAGGTGCGAACCGTTACGGTCGCGGTGGTATCCCTTGATGTAACACTTAGCGTGTCGGATACGGCTATTTGCAAGGGAAACAGCGTGCCCATTGCCTTAAATGTTACTCCAGGCAATGCCAACATAAGCTGGTCTCCTCTCTCCCAAATTCAGGTACAACCTGATGGTTTGTCTGCTGTAGCCAAACCATCCAGTGCTATCGTCTACACCATTACCACCTCACTTCCGGGATGCGTGCGCAAGGAGTTGGTTTCAATAGCGGTGGACAGCCTCCCTTCCAGTCTGGAGATCAGCCCTTCGGATACCACAATTTGCGGGGGAAATCCGGTATTGCTGGTTTCGCCATCTTATTCCGGTGCAAACTTTCCGAATTTGACCTTTGTTTGGCAAACATCACAGGGGCAGACACTGCCGGATGATGAATACTTTTTGCTGGCTACTCCAGCTGAAACAACTGTTTATCAGCGCATTACCCAAAATGGAGCATGCTTGGATACCGCATCTTCCACGATTGTTGTAGAACCTGTGCCAACGCTTTTGATATCTCCGGCAGCGCCTCAGCTTTGCTTTGGAGAAAGCCAACAACTCCAGGTGTCAAATGCAACCGGGTTGACTAATCCGACCTGGGCGCCTGCAATTGGTTTAAGTTGTATCACTTGCACCAACCCTACGGCAGCCCCCTCTGCTACAACCACCTACACTTTTTCTGCGGGTGTAGCGAATGGTTGTACTGCAACGGCATCAGTTACTGTTGAAGTGAATCAAGCGCCCGTTTTTCAATTCCCTTCAGATACTTTGTGTTTTGGAGAAAGCATATTACTGAACCTGGTTGCGGACTCAACCGTAACCTATACCTGGACATCCTTCCCGGCGGGGTTGAGCTCAAATGCTGCCCAACCGATGGATACGCCCACTCAAACCACCACCTATTTGGTAACTATGGAGAATGGGTGTACCGTTCAACAACAATTTACCATCCCTGTGGTGCCTCCCGGAAATTTATCCATCAATTTTGAAGACACGATATGCGCGGGTGCGTCTACAGTACTCACCGCAGCAGGGAATTATCCAGGTGTTTTCCAGTGGAACACCGGTCAAACAGGCCAGGTAATTTCTGTTTCGCCCGGTACTACTACCGCCTATTCTGTGCAGTATGCCTATCCGACGCCCACACTCCAGTGCCTTGCCTCCGACACGGTTGTCATCAATGTTCAGGGAGCAGTAGCACAGGTAGCATTCCCTTCCGATACCTTGTTATGTCCGGGTGAGGGATTGGTGCTCAACTCAGGTGCGACACCCGGAGCAACGTATTCCTGGAGTTCCGAACCCCCGGTATTCAACTCGAACGATGCGATTCCGGGGTTGTTCTATCCGGAGGAATCTGCCACCTATCTGGTTAGTACCTATTTAAATGGTTGTGCTAAAACCTATTCGGTTGATATCACAGTGTATAATCCGCAAATGGTTGTTACGGAAGATACCGTTATTTGTGCAGGGGAGCCACTGACCATCAGTGCAGAGGCGTTTCTGACTGGTACTTATCTTTGGGAGCCCGGAGGAATTAATCCGACCTTCTCGGTTGCGCCGGATCAAAATTCCAGTTACAATTTGCAATTTATGTACGGGGAAGGTTGTCTTTATGAAGACACTGTTAACGTCACGGTTTTACCCAATTTCAGCATTAAGCTCGTAAGCGATCCGGACACCAATCAGATAAATGCAGGAGAAATGGTATTGCTTGACGCGTTTATTCCTGGTACCAATGTGAGCAATTTCATCTTTGAGTGGCAGGAGGGTATGGAAGTGATTGGAAGTACCCAGCAAATTTCGGTCAGCCCTGTTACAACCAGGGATTCCGTGACCTATCTGGTGACCGTGATTTCTCCAAATGGCTGTGTTCAGGAAGAATCCATCACATTTGCCGTTATAAAACCGGATGTTCAGTTGCCCAATGCCTTTACTCCCAATGGCGACGGCGCCAATGATGGTTTCGGACTGGCCATAGTAGAGGGTGTAGCGGCGGTAGAAAGTATGGAAATTTACAACCGTTGGGGGCAAAAAGTGTTTTCAAGTACGGAGCCCAATGCTCGCTGGGATGGTCAAATCAATGGCCAACCCGCTGCCTCAGATGTTTATGTATATGTCATCTTTTGGAGGGGAGGCGATGGGTCATTGAGGTTTAGCAAAGGAGAGGTTACTTTGCTTCGTTAATCATTTAGAATAATCAGATCATGAACATAAAAATCTGTTTGTTGATTTTGCTCCCCCTGGCTGGAGTTGCCCAAAATACCATTGGAGGGGCCAAAATAACCGTGCCGGAGGCAGAAGTGAAGCGTCAAAGTCAGTTCTTGACTGCGGAAAAGGAGCGGTTGTTAAACCATAATGAAAAAGCGCTTGAATTGTACAAGAAGTTCACGTACGATTTTCCGTCCGTTGATGCCGGTTGGTACGGCCTGGCTCGTACTCAAACGGCTTTGCGTGATCTTCCTTCTGCGCTTGAATCCATTGGGAAAGCAGTGGCATTGACCCCTAATAACGAGTGGTATCTCGTTTACCAGGCCGATCTTTTTGAAAAAACTGGTCGTATCGGCGATGCGGTGAAAACCTACGAAAACCTGGTTAAGCTTTTCCCTAATACACCGGAATTCTATGAACAACTGGCTTATTTAAGCCTGAAAAACGAAGACCCCAAACGCGGCTTGAAGGCCCTTGACAAGTGGGAAGGTCTGGTGGGCATCCGGGAGGAGATCATTTTCAAACGCCATGTCATTTTTGTTGGCCTTGGCGATCTGAAAAAAGCTGCAACTGAATACAAACGCCTGGCCGATGCTTTTCCTAATGAGGTGAAATACCGGTTGGAGCTTGCGGCGTATCTGGACAAGATCGGCGACAAGACCGGAGCCCGGCAGGCTTATGAAGAGGTTCTTCGCAAGCAGCCCGAAAACGCTACTGCCAAAATGGCTCTGGCAACCGGGGAGTCTGGTTCGGATGCTGCGAAATTGCAGACATACCGGGCTTTATTCGACGATCCAATGGTGCCCATTGATGAGAAGGTAAAGGCATTGATGCCATTTTTTCCAAAGCTGAGTACAGCGGACGGCGCCAGTTTGCAAAAAACCATTCTTGAATTGGGGGCTTTGCTGGAAAAACATCACGCAGACGATGCAAAAGCCTGGAGCCTTTCAGGCGACCTGTTCTACCATTTAAACAGGCCATCAGAGGCACTCGAACGGTACCGAAAGTGTATTCAGCTGAATCCAACGGTATTTGCAGTGTGGGACAATACCCTTGATCTGCTGCTTTCTCAGGGTCAATTCGACGAGATGTTATCCACCGCAGAAAAGGCAATGGACGCTTTTCCTAACCAGCCCAAGGCCTACTATTATTACGGAATTGCCGCTAACATCAAAGGCCGGTCGGCCGATGCTTTGGGGCAGTTGGAGCAAGGACTTCTGATGGTATCTGGTAATCAGGCTTTGAGGCTTGACATGCTGGATCAAATTGGATTGGCGCTGATGGGAAAAAAGGACTTCGAAGCGGCCATTACCAGATATCAAAAAGCTCTTCCCCTCGGTGGTGATCAACATCCAGGCATACTGGAGCATTTGGGGGATGCGCTGGCCATCACCGGGAAAACCACAGAAGCCGTAGAATATTGGAAGAAAGCCAATGCCATTCGCCCTTCTCCTGCCCTGGAGCAGAAAATTGCCTCCGGAAAGATGTAATGCTGTTGTTTGCGGCGCTTAATTTTTGGTGTTCTTCAACTGATCGATCCAGCCTTTTTCCCGCTCAGTGGGATTAGGCTGTTTCAGCAGCCATTTTTTTGCCAGATCCATCCGGTTTTCGTGCAAGGCGAGCGCAGTACACAGGCGCAGTACGGCCTCATCCAGATTGCTGATCTTCATTTGGTCAAATTTTATCTCACTCACATTTTTAAAAGTGGTGCTGGCTATCCCGGCTGGCCAGTGTTCATCGGCGAATGCGTACCTTATGTCAACAGAAATAGAGTCCTGAAATTTTTCATATTGGCCCCAAATCACAAGGTCTGCCTGACATTTTTTGCCCAACTCTGCGCCCTCCTGACCATTTCCTGGCTGATTGGCTTCCGCCATGCCCCCGGTGATAAGCTGAACATCAGTATTGAGATTGTTCTTTTCGGTTAGATCCTGAATTCTGGTCTGAATACTCAGTTCCGGCCTGGAGTCGTCACCACTCAGACGTTGAAAGGCCAATACCATGACCCGTTTGCTTTTTTGCTTAAAAATGGGGCACTGGATGCCTGACCCTGACTGCTGCTGCTCCTTAATTATCCACCAACTCGTAAGGGCCACTAAAATAATCAATCCTGCCAATGACAGAATCCTTGCTGGTGACCATTGACGGCTTTGGGTCGATTTCGAAGGTTTGCCGGAAATAAGTTCTTCCAACATGGCAAGCACCGCGTCGTTTACCCTGGCGTATTCTGTTCTTGCCTCTGAATATGGCAATATCCCATTGCTTTCCTTTCGCTTTACATCAAAATAGCCGGCTTGTATGACGCGCAATGATCTGAGAATTTCCGGATGGAGCGATGCCGATTCCAGATACTGGATGAAGGTCTCAAGAGCGCGTCCGGTTTCGCCTTCGCTGATCTGTTTATGGATGGTATCCAGGATTTCTTTATGAATCATAGGGCAAATGGTGTAATCAATCACAAGGAACGAATTATGTTTCGTCGGATCAAAACTATTTATTTGTCTGAAATTCCCGGATTGTCGCCGACGAAATCGATTTGGCGTACATTTGTGTGTTCACCTTTGGACCTATTCCGGTTCGGAAATATTAAAGCTTACCATGAGCGATTTTTTGAAAAAGTTTAAGTCAGTATTCATCGTCGAGGACGAAACGTCGAAATCAGGCAATGAGAATGTCAAACAAGAGGTGGCCGGGAGCCAGGACACCGCTGTGGCTACAGCGCCAAGCCCCGTTCAGTCAGGCGGATCAGTGAGTGACAAGTTTCTGGAAGCACTCGCCACCGCCCTGGAACGGCAAAACCAGGATGGCTTTGATTATTTCGAGTTCCGGCAGGCACTGAAAAATTTGTCCAAAATGGCTATGGATGAGCCAACAAAGTTTCAATCAGCTTACGCGATGGCTCAAACCATGGGGGTTACGGCCTCCAAGCTGGCAGAATCCGTGCATCATTATCTTGGCGTGTTGAATACCGAAAAGCAGCACTTTTCAGACGCTCATGCCCAGCAAATGGCCAAACTGGTGGGGAATCGCCAGGAGGAAGCTAAAAGTCTGGAAGCCGCCATACAGCAGAAAACGGAACAGATAAGAAAGCTTACAGAAGAAATTGAGCAACACCGACTTCGAAGTGAGCAAATTCGTCAGGAAATTTCCGACAGTACGCTTAAGATTGAAGCTACCAGGGCCGACTTTGAAGCCACCTTCAATACCGTTTATGCCCAGGTTCAGGACGATCTGCAAAAAATACAGCAATACCTGAAATGACCGAAAAAATCCCTCTTGACTTACCATGAATGATCTGCTTAAAAACCCTTTCTTTGTGTTTCTGGCGGGCCTTATTGCCCTTTGGCTGGTTTTCAAAGCACTAAAAGTGTTCATCAGCTTTTTTGGACTCTTTGTGCTGGCCTTCATCGTACTGTTCGCTTTTAATGAGCGCTTCAGATCGATGGTGCAGGGCTTTTTCAGGGCCATTTTCAAAAATTGATTCCAATTCCATCACCCATTAACGAAATCTCATCGCAACATGACAGACATGCAACCCATCAAGCCCAAAAACTTTTGGGAACGCCCGGAAGGGGTAACCGGAGGCATATTTATGGCCGCCATTTTGTTGGGCGGAGGATATCTGCTTTACAAAGCGCTGCCAACACTCATCACCCTTGCATCCAATACCCTATACCTTGCCGGTCTGTTGGCCGCATTGGCTG
>JADZFI010000506.1 GCA_020850025.1 Saprospiraceae bacterium | reverse complement strand
GAGACGCTGAGGTGTATAGCATTGATTATCAAAACCTCTGCGTCTCCCCGCCTCTGCGGTAGAACTAAAATTGCGACTTATGAGACAGCCTCTTAGCGCCTTTGTGTCTTAGCGCCACCGCTTTGCGCCTTATCCCCCCCATCGTGTCTTCACCGACACTTGCAAACCGGAGTTACGATGCCGGATGTTATCCAGGAAGTACCGGTTATCGCTCAGATCCTTCAAACCCTGATTGTAGCGCAGATCCAGGGCCCAGCGGCGGGCAAACTGCCATTCCCAGCCCAGGGTCACTCCGATATCGAATCGCTGGATGCCGGTGCGGGCGGATTGTTCCTGCGTTTCGAAATCATCGGCAGTGGTATTTTCATTGGCTTCGAAACGGGGCATGCCCAGACCGGGTTTTAGTCCGGCGAACCAGGCGTGTCCGGAGCCGGTATGGTGTTTTATCAGCACCGGGAATTCCAGGAAAAACATATCAAAATTGAGCGCTCTCACGGGATCGGTCAGGTTCCCGCTTGGGCTAACCGCCTGCTGACTACTGCCGATGCGGTAGCCGGCAACATACCGGGCAATGGCTTCTACCTGCAGGCTGGTGCGGGAGGCGACAGGGTACGACAGGAAGTACCCGGCATGGGGCATCACGCCCAGGCCAAAGGACTTTGCAGATGCCGCATGGGCGTTCAGGCCTGCCAATATCCCGTGCTCGAGTCGGCGGCTGCGGCGCGCAATGTCTTGGTCGGGGCGCAGCAGGGAATCTGCTTTTGGTGTTTTCAGCAGTGTAGGGCAGGGCAGGGCCGCCGGCAGGGGTGTGGGCAGGTTTTGGGTATCCAGCAGTGGAGTTTTATCCATCACAGTTGGCGGTGGCGCCGGAATTTCGGCAGCACGGGGTTCCGGTGTTGAAACAAACGCCTGCTGCTTTGCCAAACCCTGCATCGGCCTGGCGGACTTCCGTCCGGTGTTTGTACCGGAAAAAGAGCCCGCCAGGGCCGGTGCTGGAGTGGCTGCCGTTGGTGTAGTTGTGTTTATTTGTCGGGCAGCGCCGGGTTCGGCAATAGAAGCAAGAAGGGTTTGGGGTTGGCGCCACAGTAGCGCCGCTGCCCCCAGGCCAAAGGCCATGCAGAGGAGCAAAAGCGGGATCCATCGCCTGGCAGGGCCCGGGACGGGTTCGTTTCTAACCAAGGGTATGCCGGCAACCGGCTTGTCGGACTTTTCGTCCAGCATTGTTTTCATAGCTCCCCAGGCCTTCTCATCGAAGGGGAATTCGTGCCCGCGTATTTTTTCCCGCATGGACAGTTCCTCTTTTGACAGCAATGGATCCATGTTCGTGCTACAGGTTCGGTTGGTAATAATGTTCCATCATTTTTTTCAATTCCTGCCTGGCATTGGAAAGATGCCATTTGGAAGTGCCCGTGCTGATGCCCAGCATGTCGGCAATTTCCGGGTGATTATACCCGTCAATGACGTACATACTGAAAACCGCACGTGAGGCAGGCGTAAGTTGTTGCACCAGTTGAAACAGATCCTCTGCCTGCAGGTGATCCAGCCCTAGATTTTCCACGGTTTGGTCGGCCTCCACGCCAAAGTCATGGTGCTTTTTGTACGAGGTATTCTGGCGAATATGGTCAATGGCAGTGTGAAAGACAATTTTGGCCATCCAGCCTCTGAAAGAACCTGTTTCCTGAAATTGCCCCAGACTGTTGAAGATTTTCAGAAAAGCCTGATTCAAAATATCGGTGGCCTCATCCCGGTTTTGGGTGTACCGCATGGAAATACCCAGCAGCCAGCCGAAGTGCCGCCGGTACAGGTATTCCTGTGCCAGCCGATCCTGTTGGATACAGCCAAGGCGGAGTTCCGCATCGGTACTCTGGGCGCGATAAGGCATGTAGATCTGATTCTCTTGGTATATAGTCGTAATACAAGGGAAAAGGGTTGGGCGAACACTTAACTTTTCTGTGGAAAAGGCGCGAAGGAAGGGCACGAAGGCACGAAGACGCTAAGGCGCTAAGTTGTGGAGGCTGTATGATAAGTAAATTTTACCGCAGAGTCGGAGAGGCGCAGAGGTATTGATAATCAATGCCATCCACCTCTGCGTCTCTCCGACTCTGCGGAGAAATTAAAAATGCGACGTATGAAACGCCCTCTTCAAGCCTTCGTGTACTTTCAATGCCATCCACCTCTGCGTCTCTCCGACTCTGCGGTAAAACTAAAAATGCGACTTATGAGACTGCCTCTTCGTGCCTTCGTGTCCTTATGTTCTTGTCCTCAGGCAACTATGTAGAGGGGAATTGACTCAAGCTATTAATAGTGGTTTCAAACGAGGCCGACTTATTTAGTATGAAGTACTTATATCACAAAAATCATCTAAATCACTCCAATCATAGTCTCCTGATGAAAAACCTCGCTTTCTCCTGCTTTTTTTGTGTCCTTTCCTTTTCTTCCAACTTGTTCGGCCAGATGAACTGGCAACATACCAAGGGGCCGGAGGGGGGAACTTTTCACGTTCTTACCAACGATAGCCTGTACGCTTATGCTACAGACAAGTTTCACTTATTCCGCACAAGCGATGGTTTGAGTTGGGAATCGCTGCCGCACGGAAACCTTTGGCCTGTGGCGGCCTCTCCTGAAAAACTGGCTGCCGGGCAGGGCTATGGCTACACTGATTATCAGACTTCTGAAGCCAAATTTGTGGTGAGTAACGACCATGGCGCTACCTGGATACAAGGGACAATACCGCCTGTTGCTAACCCGTATTTCTCTAGTCTGGCCGTCTGTTCGCATGGAATTTATGTGCCGGATGGATCGTCCGGCTTTGTTTTCAGGACTCAGGACGACGGATTAACCTGGGATACCCTTGTCGCTCCGAGCCTTTATGCCTATGACTCCTGGGGTTTTGACGATCAATTGTTTGTAACCACCTGGTCGAAAGTATGGCGATTGGCCTCCAACGGAATAGATTGGGAACTGGTTTCCCCTGTTTTTGACAGCGGCGATTATTTACGAACCATGTATGCGGCGGATTCCTTGTTGTTTTTTGCTACCGGAAATAACGTTTGGTCCTCCAGCGATGCAGGAACGAGCTGGACCAAAACACCTGGCAGTAATGTATTTGAAACCGGGTCTTTCACCCGGGTTGGAGACCGGATTTTTAAAATATTCGGATACAAACGGCTGGTGTACACCGACGATTTTGGGCATACCTGGAAAGATTATCCCATGACTGAATTCTTCAATTCCATCACGCATTTAGCCACTGCAGGAGGTAAAGTGCTTGCAGGTACCGGCAATTTCGGAGTATACCGTTTGGACGAGAATGAGCAAAAGCTGGTTCCGTGTAATGACGGGTTACATTCTGCGTGGGTGTCGGAACTTGATTACGGGAATGGTTACTTGTGGTCAGCCGGTTCCGTTGGGGTATTTGCCTATGATGTGGCGCAACAAACCTGGGTGGACAAAGCAAAGTTGCCTTTGGACTTTTACCGGAAAATCACCGTCAGCCCGGGCGGCAAAGTGGCGGTCATTAAAAGTTATGGCCGGGAGATTTACGTATCGGTAGATGCAGGCGGCTCCTGGGATACGCTAAGGGTAGAAAACGTATCCGGTCAAGTTGAAACCATCAGGATGGCCTACTGGATTGGCGAAAAGCTTTGCGTCCGTACAGACTTTTTTGATTTTTATTGGACCAGTGATCTTGGACAAAATTGGGAGCCGGGCCCTACCATGTTTCAAGTAGCGGCATTTAACGGCCATTATTACGGTATTAACCAGGACAGCCATCTGGAGTTCAGTACCGATAACGGGAATACCTGGCAATTGGCGCCAACACCGCCGCCGGCAAAAATTCGGCGACTTTTTGCTACTAACGACAGGCTTTTTGCTCTGGCGAGAGATGCTCAATGGGCCTATCATCTATACAGCACGGTGGATGGGATTCACTGGAGTTATGCTAATGACGGGCTGCCTCAAATGGCATGGGAAGACGAGGACTCTTTTTCGGCAACCTATTTTGGGGGAGTATGGCAAATGGGCGACCGCTATTATCTGCACGGTCCGGTAGGTTTTCTGTTTGCCTCTTTGGATTCCTGCAAAACCTGGTTGCCCGTGGATCCGGATGTCAATTATTGTTTGGAGCTGCACGATACCACTTTCTATGCCGGGGCAAGTAATGGCGGTGTATTAAAAGCCACGGCTCCTGAACACTACGGCGCATTGTCTTCCGGCACGGTATATAACGACCTGAATAACAACGGCCTGAAAGACCCGGGAGAGCCGCCGCTTTCGGGCGTAAGGGTATCCATGAAAGAATCGGGGGCCTGGTTCCCGCTTTGGTTTGCTCACTCCGGCTTCGATGGAAGTTATTTCATTGGGAGCACTCACGGCAGCGTGGATACCTTAAGTGTGACCTCGTATTCGAACTACATCGAAAATATTCATCCGCCATTTTACATCGTCTCCGGCTCTGATTCGACCCGCCATTTCGGCATCCATTTTACCCCGGATATTACCGATGTATCCGTACAGGGCGGTATAGCAGGTCGGCCCAGACCGGGGTTCCCTGTGTGGCAGTTGGTGCATTACCAAAACGAGGGAACAGTGGCCGCCAGCGGGCTGGTTTCGGTGAAGCTTGACCCCCATTTTCAGTTGTCCGGCACAGAGCCGGCGCCCACCGCGGTCATGGGCACAGATAGTCTGGTTTGGGATTTTGGCCCTATGGCCCCTTTTGAGCAACGCAGCATCCGGATCTTTGGGAATGTGGCAGCTTCAGCACCATTGGGCGGCACTTTTACCCTTCGGGCGCACATAACTCCCGCATCAGCCGACCAGGCTCCGGCAAACAACCACTTCAGCACTCTTGATACCATTGTTGGTTCCTACGACCCCAATGAAAAACGTGTAGAGCCTGCCCGCGGACTCTCCGCATCGGAGATTGAAGCTGGTAAAGAGTTGTTTTACACCATTTATTTCCAAAATACCGGCAGTTTCCAGGCCGAACGGGTGCGCATTACCGACCTTCTGGATACCGCTCTGGATGCCGGCACCCTGAGGCTGGTGGCTGCCAGTCATGAAGTAACCGGCTTCGAGTTATTGCCGGGCAATTTATTGGAAGTGATTTTCGACTCCATTTTACTTCCCGACAGCAATTCCAACGAGCCTGCCAGCCATGGCTTTGTCACCTTTGCCATCCAACGCCACAAGGCTTTCAACAAAGATCAGGTCGTCCGCAACAGGGCTGCGATCTATTTTGATTTCAATGAGCCCATCATCACCAATACCGTGATAACACCAATTCACGTGCCGCAGGTAGTTTGGGTGGATGAGCCTTTTAAAACCGATAAAGCTCCATCCCTGCTGATTTCCCCCAATCCGGCGGTGCAGGATTTCACTGTTTTTTCGTCCGGATCATGTGTCGGACAGGGAGAAATAGCCGTGTATAACAGCAATGGCGCCCTTCACCACACCCTTCAGGTAAATGATCTCTCGCTTCCAACCACCCTGCAGGCCAACGATTGGCCCTCGGGCATCTATTTTGTAAGGGTAAAAGATGCACACAAAGAGGTTTGGGGAAAACTTGTACTTGTGGAAAGGCACTAAGGTGCGAACACTAAGGCACTAAGGCACGAAGGCGCTAAGGCGCTAAGTTGTGGAGGCTGTCTGATAAGTAAATTTTACCGCAGAGTCGGAGAGGCGCAGAGGTATTGATAATCAATGCAATCCACCTCTGCGTCTCTCCGACTCTGCGGTAAAACTAAAAATGCGACTTATGAGACAGCCTCTTCGTGCCTTCGTGCCTTCGTGTACTTTCTTCGCGCCTTTTTCCTATCTTTGCAAAAAATCAAATTCTGAAAACACTTTTTGCTTTTCCATCCATTACAACAAAATAAGGCAAAGGCCTTGTTTTCCAAAATTTTTCTTTTCAATGTCCGAGTTTTTATCCTGCCCAAAATGCAAATGTGAATACACTTACCGCAACGGAAGCCTGATGGTTTGCACCGAATGTTTCCATGAGTGGAACCCGGAAGATGTGGCAGAAACAGCTGTTAATACCGATGAACTCAAAGTGCTGGACTCCAATGGCAATCCTTTGCAGAATGGCGACAGCGTTATCGTGATCAAAGATTTGCCGGTGAAAGGCATGCCAAGGCCCGTGAAGGCCGGCACCAAGGTGAAAAACATCCGCCTCACCGATGGCGACCACAATATTGATTGCAAAATTGAAGGTTTTGGATCAATGGGCCTGAAATCGGAGTTTGTGAGGAAGGCGTAGGGCCAGCTATACTGTGATTAGAGTGATTTTGATGATTTGATTGATGTAAATGCCTGATTTCAAAATGATTTAAAACCACCCTCGTTCAAAATCACTCTGCGTTGGCTATATATATCGCTCTTAATCAAGCATATAACGGTCCACTTTGTCCAAAAACCGCTCGTCGCTTATCCCCGTACGGTTGAAAAAGACCACACTGCCTTTTTGCAGCGTTGGGTACAGGCGTATTTCCACATAAAATCCGCCTCCTCCGCCTGCATGTGCGCGGAAAGGAATGCCGTGTAGCTCGCCGCAAAACCACGACATGCTCATGCCGCTTTCCTTTCCGTCGCTCAGGCGATTTTCCGTCAACATTTCCATCCGGGAGCGCCCGGAAAGCAAGCGCCCGTCGGGCTCCAGCAGGGCCTGCACATAGGTCACGAATGCCTCCGGCGTACCAAACAGTCCGCCGTATGCCGAACCGTTCACGTACAGCGGACGGAAGGGTTGCCAGCCGCCAATTCTGGGCTGCATAAACTTGCGCTTGTTCATCAGCAATCCCAGAGCCGCGTTCATCACACTGAAGTATTTCTGATAGCCCACGGCACTGCGCTCATGGCCTGCCAGATGAAACCCGATGGAGTCTGGTGGAAGCGGGAGCTTTTGCAGAATATGTTGCTCTATGTAATCCGCGTACGACATGCCGCTGACCAACGCTATCACTTCGCCCAACAGCACGTAACCAAGGTTGGAATAGGCAAATTTTTCATCCGGAGCTGCTCCTGGTTTGCCATTTTTTTGCAGAACAGGACGAAAAAAGCCCCATTCATCAAAGGTGGCATGCTCTTCCGGCAAATGGATCCAGTTCAGGGGCATGGGGTTGGGAATGCCGGCGCTGTGGTGCAGCAGATGCCGCAGGGTAATGGCGGATGAATAGGGCAGGTCGGGTAGGTATTTGGTCAATGCGTCGCTCAAATGGAGCGCGCCTTTTTCTGCCAGTTGCAGTATGGCAATGGCGGTGAAGGTTTTTGTGACAGAATAGCCCTGATACAGGGTATCGCAGTTGGGAGCCTGTCCGGTGCTCAGGTTGGCCAAACCGGCCGTATGGCGGAACAGGATCTTTCGGGTATCGAAATGGATGTACTGGACGGAAGGCGTGTGGGCTTCCGTTACTTGCAGATTCAATAAGGTTTCAACAGGATGCATATGGTACTTTTTGTGGTACAAAAGTGCATACCTGGCTTATATGGAGGGGAATTGCGTTATCCGAATCGCGTTTTGAAGTACATGAATGCCTGATTTGGCGGATTGAAACGCAGGCTAAGCCGCGGCTGCTTCCATCATTTTCCGGGCAATAAGGTCGTAGCACGCTGTCCAGGCTTCGGCTGTTTCGGGAGTCCAGTCGTGACCCAGGCCTTTTTCCAGGGTCCAGAGCAGGGCTTCACCTATCATGGCATAATGTTCCGGCTTTACGCCATACCCCAGGTGCCGGGCGCCCATGGCCTGAACTTCCTGCGCCAGTTGATCCGGTTGATCCAGACGGGCTACCATGTGGGATAACATATCTATCAGCTTTTGGTGCTGATCTTCCATTTTTTTGGGGAACATGCCGCGCAGCCGGGGGTACAGCAAGAACAGCCGACTGTAAAACACGTCGCCGACAATGGCCGGGTCAACGGCTTTGAGCAGTCGCCAGGAGTGGTGAATCCGTTGTATTTGTGCAGCTGTCATCGGTCGAACCATTTTTTGAATGCGGGCGCTTTTTCGCGGCTGATGTCTACCTCCGCTTTGGCGGGCGCCTTGAGCAGGAGGGTGAGTTTTTGGTTTTCGTGGGCTTTTACGGTTTGGATGGCCTCAATATTGACAATACACTGCCGGCTTGCCCGATAAAATTGTCGGGGGTCGAGCAGTTCTTCCACCTCTTCGAGGGTGTTGTAATCCAGGATGTATTTGTCGCCGGAAAAGGTGAACAGGTAATTCAGGTTATCGCGCATGAAACAGGCTACCTCGGAAGTATTCACCGGTATCCAGGTGTTGCGCACCTTTACAATGAATTTTTCCTTGTACAAGGCATTGCCGCTCTGCGGCGATTGAATGCTTTTCAGCAGTTCCTGCAATTGCAGGGCAGGTTGTGCCGACGATTCGCCTCTGCGCCGGAATTTTTCAATGGCTGCTGCCAGATCATCGGTGTCTATCGGTTTAAGCAGATAATCTATGCCGTTTACCTTAAAAGCCCGGAGGGCATACTCGTCGTAGGCGGTGGTAAAAATGACCGGACAATGCAGCTCAAACTGTTCGAACAGTTCGAAGCTGACGCCATCGCTGAGCTGGATGTCCATGAACAGCAGATCGGGTTCGGCATTTTGCAGAAACCATTTGCGTGCGGTTTTCAGGCTGGGCAGGGTTTCCACTATCTTGATGTCGTCGGCCACAGCGGCAATTTTGGCTTGCAACTCGCGGGCAATGAGCATTTCGTCTTCAATTATAACGGCGCGTATCATAAACAGGGCGTTTGATCAAATCAGCGGGATTTTGATGGTAAAATGTTTTCCGTTGTCTTCCACCACAATTTCCTGATCGGAAAGGTATTTGTAAAACGAGGCCAGATTGGCCAGCCCGCGCTGGTTGCTGGTTTCCACGATGTTCTTCTTTTGGAGGTTGTTGCGCACCACAAAAAAACCGTTTTCCGTAAATACCTCTATCACCAG
>JADZFI010000505.1 GCA_020850025.1 Saprospiraceae bacterium | reverse complement strand
GTTTTGATGCCTGGAGCAGCGAAGCCAAAACCATGATCTGGTTTGCCAACAGCACGCAGGCGCTGGCCGTAATAGCCATTGCCGATCAGATCAAACCGGGCTCTGTGGAAGCTATCCGGCAGTTGAAGCAAGAAGGTATCCGGGTGTTCATGCTCACCGGCGACCAGGAGGCTACCGCCCGTTCCGTTGCCGCCAAAGCAGGTATTTCTGATTATAAAGCCGGTGTGCTGCCAGAACAAAAGGCCGCTTTTATCCGCCAGCTGCAAGAGGAAGGACATACGGTGGCCATGGTAGGCGACGGCATCAACGACAGTACCGCTCTGGCCCAGGCCGATGTCAGCATTGCCATGGGTAAAGGCTCCGATATTGCCATGGATGTAGCCAAGATCACCATCATTTCCTCCGATCTGACCAGGATCCCTTATGCCATCCGGCTTTCCCGACAAACGGTAGCCGCCATACGCCAGAACCTGTTCTGGGCATTCATCTACAACATCATCGGCATCCCTATCGCAGCAGGCCTGCTCTACCCTATCAACGGCTTTCTGCTCAATCCTATGATCGCCGGAGCCGCCATGGCACTCAGCAGCGTCAGCGTGGTGAGCAACTCCCTGAGGATCAAGTGGATGACGTAATGCACAACGCCGAGTCCCGCAGAATACCGGATCAGGCAAATCGCAATTTGTCCAGCCAGACGCCCGCCGTCTGCGAGGTAAACCCGTCTTCCAAAAATCATGTAAGTCAAACCAAAAATCGTGTAACGATTCAGGCCGGCAGCGACCTGACCTTTGTCTCAACAATTAAAATTTGAAAATCATGAAATCAACAACATTATCAGTTCCCGACATGCAAAGTGCACACTGCCAGATGCGTGTGCGCAACGCCCTCCAAAAAGTGGCGGGCATTACTGCCCAGGAGATCGCCTCAGGTACTGTGGCCCTGGCCTTCGAAGAAGAACACCAGTTGCAGGAAGCCGCTAAGGCCATTGAAGCGGCGGGCTATACCGTCGTCATGCCTGACAGCGAAACCACCCAGACCTACCAGTTTAAAACCAACATCAATTGCGGTGGCTGTGTAGCAGCTTAAACTATGAAAACATTGATTTCTTTTCTGGCGGCTACTTTCATCAGTTTTGCCGCCACTGCACAAAGCACGGAAGTGCTGTTTCAACGTTATATTCAGGTAAAAGACGCGCTGGTTAACTCCGACGGCAAGACGGCATCTGCCCAGGCTGCTGCGTTGCAACAAGAGCTGGCAAACTCATGGAGCGGACAGGAGTCGCTGCTGCAGCTGGTTAAAACGATAGCGGCAACCACCGATCTGGCCACGCAACGTAAAGCATTTGCCGACGCATCGGTGAAGATGTGGGAATTGGTAAAAAACAAAGGCGGCGTAAAGCAAACCGTTTATTACCAGTATTGCCCAATGAAAAAAGCCTATTGGCTGAGTCAGGAAGCCGCTATCCGAAATCCTCATTACGGCACTCAAATGCTGACTTGCGGAAAAGTTTCAGACAAGAAAAATCCCTGAATATGAAAAGGCTGATCTTCATTGCACTTTTTTGGTACGGCCAATTGGCCATGGCGCAACAATTGGTCCGGTACGATCTCTATGTAGCTGATACCCTGGTGAATTATACCGGGAAGTTCAAAAAAGCCATTGCCGTTAATGGTAGCATTCCGATGCCTACGCTCTATTTTACGGAAGGCGACACGGCAGAAGTACACGTACACAATTGCTTGCACCACCACGAAACGTCCATACACTGGCATGGATTGCTCCTGCCAAACGAACAGGACGGCGTGCCATACCTGACCACAGCGCCCATACCTGCCCACGGTACGCATGTGTATCGGTTTGTCCTCAAACAAAGCGGCACCTACTGGTACCATTCGCATACCATGCTGCAAGAGCAAGTGGGTATGTACGGGGCCATCGTGATCCAAAAAAGGCAGGAACAGCCAAAATATCCGGAAGAAGTTGTTCTGTTAAGCGACTGGAGCGATGAAAATCCGCACCAGATAGAAAGATCCCTGCACTATGCAACGGATTGGTATATGATCCGCAAAAACGCCGTACAGAGCTACGGCGAAGCACTGGTGCAGGGATACTTTCCCGCCAAGCTGGAAAATGAATGGAAACGTATGCACGCCATGGATGTAAGCGATGTAGCGTACGACCGGTTTACGGTAAATGGGATGACAAGGGAAACCCGGGAAGGGTATAAAAAGGGCGACACGATCCGACTGCGCGTCATTAACGGCAGTTCTTCCACCTATTTCTGGCTCCAGTTTTCCGGAGGTCCACTCACCGTGGTCGCCTCAGACGGTATGGACGTGGAGCCGGTGGCGGTGGACCGGCTTCTGATCGGCGTTTCCGAGATTTATGATGTCCTGATCACATTACCCGACAACCGTACCTACGAATGGACAGCAACAGCAGAGGATCGCACCGGGCGTGCGGTGTTTGCCATGGGCAATGGGCCCTTAGTAGCTCAGCCCGAAATGCCGCGGCTGAAATATTTCGAGGGGATGAAAATGATGAACGATATGATGACCCTGGACGGCAGGATGGACGATATGGGCATGCAGATGAGTTTACAGCAAATGGACATGAATGCCGTGATGTATCCGGAATTGACAGCCGATACAGAGTCCGGGCATCATGGCGATCATTCAGATCATGCCATGGCAGCACCCACCACCCTGAACTACAGCATGTTGCGCTCTCCTGTGCCTACTACCCTGCCGGCTGCGCCCACCCGAACTCTTCATTTTGAACTGACGGGCAATATGAACCGGTATGTATGGACCATCAATCAAAAAACCGTCTCGGAAAGTGATAAAATTCGCATAAAAGCAGGGGAAAACATCCGCATTATCCTGACCAATAATTCCATGATGCGGCATCCGATGCACCTGCACGGGCACTTTTTCAGGATAGTGAACGGACAGGGCGATTATGCGCCATTGAAAAATGTACTGGATATTATGCCCATGGAAACCGATAACATTGAGTTTCATGCATCGGAAGGATATGGCGACTGGTATTTCCACTGTCACATTCTTTACCACATGATGGCCGGCATGGGTCGTATTTTCCAATACGAGGACTCTCCGCCCAATCCACAATTGCCTGATCCGGCCAAAGCCATGAAAAAGGTATATGCCGACGATCGCAGGTTCTACCTGGGCGCCGAAGTGGGATTGGAGAGCAATGGAAGCGATGGACAAATTTCGTGGATGAATACACGCTGGCAGCTGGATGCCGAGTGGCGTTTGGGGTACACAAGGGCTGCGGGTTTTGAAACAGAGAGCCATTTTGGACGATATCTGGGTAAAAACCAGTTTTGGCTGGCATATGGCGGGTGGGACTGGCGATACCGGGAAGGGCACGAAACAGAACGCAATCTGTTGGGGCAGTTCAACTCCAAAGACCAGCGCAGTGTGGCGTGTCTGGGCATACAGTACACCATGCCCTGGTTTCTGGTAGCCGATGTACGGGTGGACC
>JADZFI010000504.1 GCA_020850025.1 Saprospiraceae bacterium | reverse complement strand
TTTCGAAAACCTATGAGGTCTAAAACCTACGAGGTCTGAGAGATCCATTCTTTTGACCTGAATACCTTTGATGCCGCGATCTTGCCTGATTATGCACAAAACCACTCTTGCTTTTTCCAGCGTTCCCCAACTGTCCAAGACCGATGTTGCCTACGCAGGCGCAGATGAACGTCTGGTTCCGTTCTATGACTATGCCCCCCAAATGGAGGTGTTCGATCAAATCCTGCTGGATAAAAACAACAGGCAGTATCCCAGGGCAGATTTGGTTGCCACCCTTCAGGAACAATATCGTTTGCTGACGAGTCAGCTGGCCGTAAATCAAAATATTGAAGCGCTTGGGTTTGACAACACATTCACTATTGTCACAGCCCATCAGCCAACGCTTTTTACCGGACCCTTGTATTTTGTTTATAAAGCTCTGACTACCATACAGTTGGCAAAGGAGGTAGAACGTCGGGCCAAGGGTAAGTTCCGTATTGTGCCGGTTTTTGTGCTGGGCAGTGAAGATCATGATCTGGAGGAGGTAAACAAAGCCAATCTCTTTGGTAAACAACTGGTCTGGCAGCCCGGAGCATCCGGTCCGGTAGGTACCATGTCAACTGATTCCTTGGGTCAGGTACTGGAAGAGCTTAAAATCATACTGGGAGAAAGCGAGCCGGCTCAGCAATTGTTCCGCCTGGTGGAGGGCGCTTATGCCGGCAAGCCGGACTTTGCCGCCGGCACTCAGGCCTTAATGCATGAGTTGTTGGGAGCATATGGGCTGGTGGTACTCAATATGAACGATGCACGGCTGAAGAAGCATTTCATTCCTGTGATCAAGGCAGAGTTAATGGAACAGTCTTCCTTCCGGTTGGTGCAGGAAAATACCGCGCAATTGTCGGCACTCGGCTTTAAACCCCAGGCCACTCCCCGCGAGATCAATCTGTTTTACATGAAGCCCAGTCTGCGGGAACGGATCGTGTTTGATGGCGACCGATACCTGGTGCTGAACACGGACCTTCATTTTTCCAAAGAAGAACTGCTTGCCGAAGTAGAGCAACACCCCGAGCGCTTCAGTCCTAATGTCGTCTTGAGGCCGGTCTATCAGGAGATGATCCTGCCCAATCTGGCTTATGTTGGGGGTGGGGGAGAGCTGGCCTACTGGTTGGAGCGCAAAACCCTGTTCCAACATTACGGCATGAAGATGCCCATGCTGGTGCGTCGGCATTCCTTGCTCTGGCTGGATCGGGATGCGGTGAAAAAATTGCACAAATCGGGTTTTACGGCCGCTGAGTTTTTTGCTGATACGGACGCCCTTATCAGGCACTTCGTAAGCACACATGCCGAAGGCGAAGTCAGTCTGGAGTCGGAAATAAATACGCTCCGGCAACTTTACGAGCAATTGGCTGAAAAAGCAAAAGTCATTGATCCTACCCTGGAAAAGTCTTTGCTGGCAGAATCGGTAAAAGCCGTCGCCGGCATGGAGCATTGGCAGGGCCGATTGGTGCGGGCTGAAAAACACAAGCATGAAGTTGCGATACAGCAAATTCGTGCGCTAAAGGAAAAGCTGTTCCCGGGTGGCAGCCTGCAGGAGCGAACTGACAATGTGTTGCCCTATTTACTCCGGTATGGCAATGCCTTTTTCGACGCCATCCTGGAAAAAATCGCCCCCCTTGAGCCTGGCTTTGTCATACTTGAGGAGGAAGCGTAAAGCCGGTTGGAATTTGGCTGTGCCAAATGCTGCGTCCGGGTTATTGCTTAGGGAAGAACCGCATCATTTCCTCGCGCATACGAAGCAAATCGGACCTGTTTTCAAGTCGGAGCGCTCTCGAGGCAAGCATCCATCGTTTTCTGGTTTCTTTCCAGAAAATACTGATCCATGCCAGTACAGGCATGAGGATTCCCACCGTAAGTACCCAGGAGAAGCCCGTGGCCAGGCCAACCACCATCCAAATGAAGAAATAGAGAACCCCTAAAATGGTCGTAACCCCTGCAATGACACTGGTATAAAACTCCTTCTTTTTTACGGTGCGTCGGGTGATAGCGTAAACAGCCGTACGGATAGGCCAACTGATCAGGAATCCGGCAAGCGCAAGAGGAGCAAGCAGCAGCAGGAGCAGCAGGTTGCCTGTGCTGGCATGTTCCGGATGGATCAAAGATTCATCAGAAACTCCCGATTGTTCTATTGCGCTGAAATATTGATCGGCATTTTGCTTTAGCAAAGACTTCTGCTCTTCGGGCAGTTTATTGAGGCCGTCCAAAAGCGCCTTCTCCGGCCAAAACGGGGTAGCATGATGCTCTACCACAGGCAAAAGGGCAGGCGGGTGCTGGTTATGCTGCAGGAGCAACATTCGATCCGCCAAGACCATATCCTGTACATTATCTACCTGATAGCAAATCTTTTTCAAGGAAAGTTCAACATCCATGCACAGCTGATTAATGGCGGAGCCCGGGTTTTCCTGGTAAGCTTGCCAGTAATCTTTCACCATTAGCGGAGCGCCCACTATGATCTTTGCTTCATCCCGGGTTTTAGCGCCATCATGGTAATTGCAACCCACCGGAACTATTTGTAAATCCTCCATCCGATGCTCCTCGTAGGTTCCAAAGGCGATTTTTGCTATCCCTTTGTGTGGGGACAAAACGCGTTTGTCCAGATGGTGTTCTCCTTCAACAAAGACGGTAACTGCTACCTTTTGCGATAATTTCCGGCTGCAATATTCAAAAACCTCCTCGTTCCGATCGCGGCCTTCATATCCGTCTCTGAGCCGGTACACCGGAAACATATTGACACTCTCCATCAGCCTGCGGAATAACGGTTTGCGGAATATGTCTCCCCGGGTCATGTTGTACACCGGAGGGTCGAAAAAGATACAAAAGAATATGGGATCTACAAACGCCGTAGGGTGGTTAGCTGCAATCAACACGGGTGTGTTGGCTTTTACTCCCTTTCTATTGTGAAGATAAATTTTCCGGAACATCAGCCGGTAAACCACATGCAGAACCGGGTGGAAAATCCAATAGTTCCACCCTGAACTTTGCCGAATCAATCTGTAATCCATTCGGCAAAAATAACAAGGGCAACCAAATGCATGCTATTTTGATAAAAACGGAAAATCAATTTGTTCCATTTGATTTTCCCTCAAAAAGTGCGAGCAAGATGTTTCCCATGTACACGCCCAGAGCAGATTCCACCAGGGTTAAAAACATGGTCATATCCTGAAAATTCAGCACATTGGGCGCCAGTGCTTTGAGGGAAATAAGCGATAGTACAATGATAAAATGGCCGTTTACCAACCACTTGACAAGGCCATTGATAGGGGTATTGTTTTGTGTCTGCAGGGATGGTTCTGTAATGCTCCTCCCGAGAAAACGAAAAACTGCTCCGCCGTAAAGGGCGGTTATAGGCGCTAAAACACCCATAAGGGAAGTGAATTCCTCAAAGTCAAATCCTCTCAGAATGTAGAAAATACAGGATGCCCCGATCAACACAAAATGGTAGATCAGGATCAGTCTTGCGATCCGGGTTCGCGGCGACAACGGTGCTGTAGCCGGATTGGTTTGGTTGGTTGTTGCGTCAGAAGCCATAGTCTGTACCATGGGCGGTAGTTGCGTTTAGCGAAGGTAATCCAACATTTTTTTAAACAGGCGCTTTTGGTACTCCTCCAGATTGGATTTGTATTTGAGCTCCATGTCTTTGTAGTCGTTTTTTCGTGGCGGGAAGATGATTCCGGAGCCATATTTACCCTGAAACTCCCAGAAAAGCTCAACATCTGTGCCTTTTTGCATCCCTTTCACATATACCCGGTGGTACTCAAAATAACCATCCGGGCAAATCTCATTGTTCAGGTGGGTCACCTCCAGCACGAATTCATCGTAAGCCGTATAGGAAGTATCCACTTTGGCTTTCCAAAGAATGGGAGTTCCTTTGGCCTTATACTGGTTAACGAGCCATTGTCTGGCTTTGGTACATACTTGCCCAACGTTTTTATCCCGCAGGATCGTGGTGTTTTCGCCGGAATTGATGCCTTGCATGGAGGCAGGCATCTCCACTGTAATAAGTGCACCTGAGCGGATATTGCGTTCTTCAACAGGCACCCTGCCACCTTTGGTATAAACCTTGGCGTGAAAATGGGGCGGTTCGTGGCAGCGCACGATCACTTCGGCCTGATTGTTGTGAATTTCAGCCAGGAATGCCCATTTGTGCAACAATCGCTCGTGAAAAGTTTGACCGTTCACCAGATGGTTGGCTTTTTCCAGGCTCTGCCAGGCACATTGCAGCGAATCGCAGGTCCTTTTGCCGTTGTAAGTCGGGCGAAGAAAAAGGGTGACCTTGCGTTCGCTGACAGCCACGGAGTCGGCCTGCAGTAAATGGTCGAGGCGGTTAAAGCGCAGCCAGGCGTTAAACTCTGTTCTCTTCTTTTGAAAAAAGACCTTGTCAGCCCGGAGATCCTGGGCTTTTATGGAAA
>JADZFI010000503.1 GCA_020850025.1 Saprospiraceae bacterium | reverse complement strand
TTCTGTTGCTGCTGTACCTGCACAAGTACAAAGGCATGAGCGGCAAAGTAGTGTTTACGTTCTCCGTAACGGATAAACTCAAAAAAATGGCCGAGAAATTCGGTCTGCCCTACGAGATCACGAAAGTGGGCTTCAAATACATCGCCGAGATCATGACCAACGAAGATGTGTTGGTAGGCGGCGAGGAATCCGGCGGTTTGGCCGTAAAAGGCCATATCCCGGAGCGCGACGGCGTATGGATCGGCCTGATGATCTTTGAATTTATGGCCCGCACCGGCAAAACCCTCAAGCAACTGGTGCAGGAAGTGTACCAGGAAGTAGGGGAGTTTGCCTTCGACCGCGACGACCTGCACATCACCGAGGCGCAGAAGCAAAACGTGATCAAAATGTGCAAAGACCGGGCTTACTCAGCATTCGGCACCTACAAGGTAAAAGCTGTGGAAGACATCGACGGATGGAAATTCCTGTTCGGCGATGAAAAATGGGTAATGATTCGCGCCAGCGGCACCGAGCCGGTTCTCCGCGTGTACGCCCAATCCCCCAGCCTGACCGAATGCCGAGCCATTCTGGAAGCCCCTAAAGCACCGATTCTTTGATTTTGGACGATGGACTGTTGGACCATGGACGTTGGACTTGGGCTCGAAAAGGCTGGGAAGACCAAATTTATAGAGTGCAAGTCCAACGTCCATTGTCCAATAGTCCAACGTCCATTGTCCAACAGTCCAACGTCCATTGTCCAACAATCCAACGTCCTAAAAATGAAAATAGCTATCGGCTGCGATCACGCAGGTTATCCATACAAGGAAGGAATCATCTCCATGCTTCAGGCACAGGGACACATGGTGCTCGATTTTGGCACCCATTCTCTGGATTCCGTTGATTATCCGGATTTTGCGCATCCTGTGGCGGATGCCGTGGAAGGCGGTCAGGCCGACTTCGGCGTGCTGCTGTGCGGCAGCGCCAACGGTGTGGCCATCACGGCCAATAAGCACCAGGGTATTCGCTGCGCCATTTGCTGGACGGAGGAACTGGCATCCCTCGCGCGGCAGCACAACGATGCCAACATCATTGCCTTGCCGGCTCGCTATGTGCCGGAAATCCTGGCACAAGCCATGGTGCGCATATTCCTCTCCACCGCTTTCGAAGGCGGCAGGCACGCCAATAGAGTGGGGAAAATAGCCTGTAGCTAAGCCACTGCTTCGGCAATCTTTTTAACGGTTTCGGTGTCGCCCATGGTGTAGTAATGCAGGCAGGGCGCGCCGGCAGCCTTGAGTGCCTTGGATTGGGCAATGCACCATTCTATGCCTACCTGTTTGACGGCCTCATCGTCTTTGGCCTTTTGCACTTCCTGAACAAACTCCTCCGGCAAATTGATGAAGAATTTGCGCGGAATGGCATTTAGCTGGTATTTACGGGTAAGCGGTTTCAGACCGGGCACAATGGGCACGTCAATACCCGCCGCCCGACAAGCGTTGACGTATTCGAAGTATTTATTATTGTCGAAAAACATTTGGGTTACGATGTAGCCGGCCCCTGCCTCTACTTTCTCCTTGGTAAACTGTAAATCCGCGGCAAAATTGGGCGCCTCAAAATGCTTCTCCGGATAGCCAGCCACCCCAATGCAAAAATCGGTGGGCTCGCCATTCTGAATGTTAAGATCCAGGTATTTCCCGTGGTTCATCCCGGCAATCTGGCGCACCAGATCCAGTGCATATTTGTGCCCTTCCTCTTCGGGAATGAACTTGTCTTCAAACTGCCGCGCATCGCCTCTCAGTGCCAGTACATTATTGATACCCAAAAAGTTGAGGTCAATAAGGGCGTTTTCGGTTTCTTCCACCGTAAAACCACCGCAGATGAGGTGAGGCACCGCGTCTACCCCGTACCGGTGCATGATGGCCGCGCAAATACCTACTGTTCCGGGCCGCTTCCGGATGGCCGTTTTCTCGTAATACCCGGAAGGCCTTTTTTTATAAATAAACTCCTCCCGGTGATAAGTCACATCAATAAACGGCGGCTTGAATTCCATCAACGCATCCAGCGTTTTGAAAATAGCCTGCATGCTGCCCCCTTTCAAAGGAGGCAGTACCTCAAACGATACCAGGGTTTTGCCCTTCGCTTTTTGTATGTGTTCGGTGACTTTCACGGTGGTTGAGTGTTTTGGTGTTTGAGTGTTTTGGTGTTTGAGTGTTTTGGGGATTTGGTGCTGACAATTTGGATGATGAAATGACATTCCATATGCCAATATACAATCACAGGATTAACTCCAACTAAAACACCAAAACACTCAAACACCAAAACACCCTACTTCTGTGCATTCGCCCGGTCGCGGAATTCCTTGGCCTGCTCCTTTGCTCCGGTGGCTTCGCTGATCTCGGCAATGGATTCCAGGGTACGGATGTCTTCGTAGCCGCGGTTAAGGGCAAACTCCAGGAAGTAAAAGGCCGCCTGTGAGTCGTTTTTCTTTTTCCAGAAATACTCATAGCCTACCCGGTAACAGAACGCCATGTACTTGTCTGCATTGGAGCCGTCCAAATATTTCAGGTAGGCATCCAGATTATTGCGGAAAGTAGTGTTGTACGGGATCTTTTCTATGATGTACTCCGCCTCGTGGAAAAACTTGTCGAGCTGGCGATCAATCTGGAAGCGGGCGGCTGCTACGTTAAACTTCATAATGAGCGCTGCGCCATAGTTGGGGTTAATTTCCAGCGAGCGCTTTATGTGGTATTCCATTTCGTCTACCAACTGTTTCTGCACTTGCTGGTCTTTTTCATTCACATATTTTTCCTGATACAGTCCGGTAACGTAAAAACAGTGAGAACGCGCGCTACCTTCAGATACCTCCACGGCTGCCTTATTCAGTGTGAAGCCGGTTTGCCAGTCTGGTATACGGGTAATTACCCTGTAAACATACAAACCAATAATGGCAGCAACCAGAATGGCGCCTATGGGATATAGCGTATTGGGTTTTCCCTTGATCCACTGTGGCATTTTTTCTGCAAAAAACCAGCCCAACACCAGACAGAACGCGATGGAAGGCATGTATAAAAAGCGTTCGTTCATGAAGGTACCCACCGAAACGAACAGGTTGGAAACAATACTCAGCGTGGCTATGTAGAACAAAATAGCGTAAGCAAGCAGGTTGCCCTTCTTGAACTTCCACAATGCCCAAATACCCATGGCGGCATAACCAACAACGCCAATCAAAGCCCTCCAATCCGACCAGCTTACCTTCGGTACATGGTACGGATAATAGTCGATGGTGAGCGGATGCGGCACAAACAACAACTTGACGTACCAGGCAAGCGTCAGGAAAATGGTAGCCAGGCGCTCGTCTCTGCCCATTCCGTAGAACGGATTGTTCATGATATCAGTGCTGGCATCTATGCCTTTATCTGACTCCATCATATACCCAAGGGCTTCGTAACGCGCCCACATGAACACCAGTGCTGCTGCCAGCAACGGCAATGCAGACACTAGCGCGCGGCGGAAATTAACCGGCGTAAAAAACCATATCGTGAGTGGAATGACTGCTACAAACGTGATGGCGTTTTCTTTGGCAAACATGCCCAGCAACAGCGACACCCCGGAAATGGCCAGATACCACCAGGCCTTGGTGTCGTAATATTTCAACGCCGCCCACAAAGCGCCCAGACTGCCCAGAACCGCCAGAATTTCGTCGCGCCCCTTGATGTTGGCCACGCACTCCACGTGCAGCGGGTGCAACATGTAAAATACGGTAGCCAGAAATGGAAGGCTGAAATACCATTGACCACCCTCTTTCACCGGGAACAATCCCAACAAAATGCGGTACAGCAACATCCCGGTCAGACCATAAAGCAAAATATTGAAAAAGTGCCCCGCTGCAGGTTTGTCGGGGCCGAAGAACTCCACTTCCATGGCAAACGTAGCCAGAGAGAGCGGACGGTAGCGACCGCCTTCCAACAGGAATTTTTGCTCCTTGAAATAACCCATGAAGCTGTCGGTACTGAAAATCTGCCCAATGCCGGACAGCCCTTTCTGCACGTACTCGTTTTTCCAGTACACCATCTCGTCGTCCAGCACATACCCGTATTTCATTCCTATAAAATACAGGGCATAAGCCATTACCGGCATGAGCAGCGCTGGCAACCAGTGACGGTTCCAGAAATCCGGTTGAAAAGTATTAGTGGGCGCCGGCGGGGCCGGGCGCTCCTTTTTTACGGCAGGTTTGCCTGATGTTGCGGGTTTGGATTTGCTTTTTGCAGCCATAAATCAAGAGGTGCTTTAAACGAAGGGCAAAAGTAGGAGGATTGACGTCATTTTTACCTTGCCCGATGTATCTTTCCAATAACTGGTTTTAACAATTTCAAAACAACAAACCTCCCAACCGTTGAGCCCTGGCTTTACGTTTGGAAGACATAAAGCTGATTCACCACAAAAATGAAGTGCCATGAACAAAAACATTCCTATCATTTT
>JADZFI010000502.1 GCA_020850025.1 Saprospiraceae bacterium | reverse complement strand
TGGAACAGATGTGGAAATACGCCAGTACAGCCCGTCTTCCATCACCTACCCCAAAGTTGGTTATTTTGATCAGATTGACAATAACTTCGGTCAGGGGCTTGGCGCAAGTATTCAGGTACCTATTTATCAAAACGGCCGTACCCGCCTGAGTGTGGAGCGCGCTCGTCTGGGCGTACTCACTGCGCAAATGCAGCAAATTCAAACCCAGCAAACGCTTAAAAACGACATTCAAACCGCCATTGCTAACGCCAAAGCGGCCCGACTTACCCTGGAAGCAGCTCAAAAAACCATGGAGGCTACCGAGATAGCCTACCAGAATACCACCAAACGCCACACCCTGGGCACCATCAATACACTCGACCTCACCACGGCCCGCAACAACCGCGATATTGCCGAAAATGATATGGTGGTAGCCAAGTACGACTATATTTTCAAGCTGAAAATTCTGGACTTCTACCTGGGCAAGCCTTTGAAGTTGTAAAACAACCAAACAGACGACTTGCGTTGGCATTGGCAAGTATCGGAGGGGTCCCACCTGTCATTTCTCACTGGGGGGGGAATATATTTTCAGGCATTTCACCATTTTTTTAGCTGCCCTGTTCACGAAGGTGGCTGCGCCGGCATTATCTGGAAATTCAATTGTTAAACCCAATTCAACAATTTCCAAGATGAACAAATTTATTTCCCCCCTCGCAATTTTGGCCCTTTCCCTGTGTGCCTTCACCACAGAATCCAGCGCACAAGCCAGCGGCGTAAAGCCTGAACTCATCATGTACCGCCACAATGGAGGCGGTATCTCACCCGCCCCTGCAGCAGCCGGCAACGTGCTGGGAACCATCAAATGGAATGCCCTCACCGCTATCGGCAACATCCGCACCGGCGCCAGCATTAAATCCATAGCGGAAACGGTTGCGCCGGGAGTCCTGACCTCCAATATGGTATTCAGCACCAGCGGTTTGTTGGGCAACACGGATCGTGCCGTCATTACCTCTACCGGGCTGGTGGGTATCGGAACCATGAGCCCAGGCTTTCACCTCGATGTTTTGGGAAATACGCACACCTCTGGCCGATTCTATGGCCGTATTCACTTTGATGCGGATGAACCGACCGATTTGCCGTCTTCTTACATCGACGAAGCCTATTTCGAACGCAAATCCCGCGCCCAACTGGGTTTGGCGGCCAATACCTACGCCAATGGAGGCATCCTGACGATGGCGCCCGGTGGCGGTGGCCTGGATCGCCAGCTTTTCTCCGGCGGCGACGACGGCTTGTGGACGCGCTCCCAGGATGGAAGTGGCGCCAACACCTGGGCTGCCTGGCAAAAAATACTCACCAGCACCGATATCAATGGCAATGTGGGTCGGCTGCCCCGCTTTACCGGCGCCAATCTCGGCGATCCTTCCAGCACACTTGGCAACAGTCAGTTGTTCGACGATGGTACACATGTGGGAATCGGCACCACCAGTCCGGATGCAGCTTCCCTGCTCACCATTGCAGGCAATACGCGCATTAACGGAAATACATTCTCCAACGGCAATATCGGCATAGGTTTGGCCCCAACGGCCAACCGCCTTGAAGTGCTGGGCGCCAGCCGGTTTAACGGCAACACTTCCGTGGGCGGTAATCTCAACGTCGACCTGAGCGCCAGTGTGGATGGTTCACTGCAGGTGGATGGCAACGGACGGGTTGATGGAATCCTGGTAGTGGGCAATCCGGTATCCATACCCGGCAATCACGAACTGTATGTGAACGGCAGTGTCATTGCAGAAGAAATTTGGGTGAAATTACAGGGCAGCTGGCCTGACTATGTTTTTGAGCAGGATTACCGTCTGACCCCGCTTACAGAGGTGGAAACATTTATCCTGGAGAACAAACATCTTCCGGGTGTGGCTCCGGCTTCCGAAGTAGCACAGGACGGGATTTCTGTGGGCGATATCCAGAAAACCCAAATGGAAAAGATTGAAGAACTCTTTTTGCATATGATTGCACTGGAAAAACGGGTAAAAGAGCTGGAAGTGGAAAATGCCACGCTAAAAGCCGGCCGCAAATAAGTTACTGCCATCAATGCAACTTTTACCGGGTGGAAGCCCATGCTTTCGTCCATCAATCTTTTGCCAAAACCTATGAAAAATACCATGAACTGGCTGATCTTCAGAGCCCTGTGCCTGTTCAGTCCTGCCCTGCTCGCAGCCCAGCAGCCCCATTCCGGGTGCGGCACTCCACATCCCAAAAATGTGCTGGAATTCACCGCTGCGGAAAACCTGTCTGCCAATCCCTATGTAGTGCAGATATTCGTGCACATCCTGCGCAACGACGACGGCACCAACGCCGCCATGACCGATGCTACGCTTCGACAGAATCTCGATAGGATGGCCGCATTTTACCGGCCACATAATATATGCTTTACGTTTGTGGGGCGCGATTTTATCGACAACACAACATGGAATACCAACTATTCCACAGCAGATATCGGGGCTTTACATGCCGTCAACCCACATTCTGATGCCATAGACATCTATGTGCACCGCAACGATTTTGAAGGTTCTGGAGGCAATGCCTATGATATTCCTTCAAGTAAATGTTCCGTATCGGCGAATGCTTCCTTCAATTTCGAACATGAAATGGGGCACTGCCTTGGATTACTGCACACCTTTGAAGATTTTATGGGCGCAGAATGTCCGGATGGCTCCGGATGCGGCTCCGACGGCGATTTTGTTTGCGATACTCCGGCCGATTTTCCCGGATCACAGAATATGAACTCCGGTTGCACCTACACCGGGTCGCAGACCATCCATTGTAATGGTAGCGACCAAACCTATAATCCTCCCACCAACAATATCATGAGCTATTGGGCTGCCTGTTATGCCCAGTTCTCCGCCGGGCAAGGCACCCGTATGCGCAATACCATTGATGCCACCGGATTTCTGCAGGACAGGCTCACTCCGGCCGACAGGATCATTACCGGGGTTACTTTGGCAGGCGAAATTGCTGTTGGCGCACAAAATGGTATTCAGGTAGGTAATATCGGCATGGCCGGCAATGTGACCATGAATGGCAACGCTCATGGTATGTTCAACGCGGGCCAATTCATCCAGCTGGCGCCTGGAACCGGCATAATCCCCAGTGGCGCCAATGGCATTTTGCTCACCATTAACCGGATGTGCGAAGGGCTCTTCCTGACCAGCGAGTTTCCGGTGGCTGACCGTGATCAACCGGATGCAGACCGTGCCGGCATGCAGGTGTCGCCCAATCCGTTCACCGACCAGGTGCAGGTACAGATTACCCTGCCTGCATCAGGATCCGCCTCGCTGAGCCTGTTCGATGTGTCGGGTAAATTGTTGAATGAAGTATCTGTTCGAATGGATAACCATTCCAACAAGCATACAGAGTTTCTGCAATTACCACATCTGGAGCCGGGGCTCTATTTTCTGCGCCTGCAACACACCGGTGGCTCCGAAACGTTTCGGTTGGTGAAGATGTGACGGGAGACGGGAGACGGGAGACGGGAGACGGTGGACGGTAGACGGGAGACACCGTCCCCCGTCCACCGTCTCACCATTTTTCCCCATCTTTGCGGCGCAATTCACTCCCGAATCCATGCCTTTATTGTTAGTTTCCAAGCCTTTTCCGGATGCGAGTTTTGGGCTTTGGCATATTGAAGAAGAGGAAGCCTATTTCAGAGCCGACCTGCCGCTGTCGGCCGCTGAAGAGCAGGAGTTTGCACGGCATCAGAATCCTTTGCGGCGGCTTGAATGGCTGGCCGGGCGCTGGTTACTGCATAAATTAACGGATGAGCCGGAGCGATTACCTTTGGCCAAGGATGCCTTTTCCAAACCTTTTTTTCCCGATAATCAGCACCTGGGCTGCTCGCTCAGCCACTCCAAAGGTATTATTGGCGCCCTTGTAGTGAACAGCGGTTCTGCCCCTGAGGTTCCTCATGCAATTGGCTGTGACATTCAGGTAAAAACGGAAAAAATGGCGCGTCTGGCTTACAAATTTTTAAATGAGCCGGAACAGGAATTTGTCGCGCAATTCCCGGCCATTGAACACCTTGAACTATTTCATTTGTACTGGACCGCCAAGGAAAGTCTTTATAAGGCTTATGGGTTAAAAGAACTGGATTTCAGAAAAAACATCCAGGTAGGTCCCATCCAGTGGGATGGATTCCGGGGAGAGGGTATCGGTTTCATTGAAAAAGGCGTTTACAGACAGCGGTTTCAGCTCATTTACGGTAAGTATGAGCTATCAGACGGGAACCCACTGCTTTATGCCATTGCCTTAGGGGGCGCCTGAAAAATACCGGCACTTACAGTAAGCGGTCATCATTCGGTGGTAAATCCATAACTTTGAGCCATAGTAACAAGCGTTTTACCATGGCAACACAGCAAACAGACGGTGCATACCAGGCGCCGGATGACGGCGGGGCAGGAGGCGGACTCGGCAAACAACTGATTTTGATCGCCTTGATCACAGTAGCCGCCATCGTGGGCTACAAAGCCTTTTTTGCAGACGGGGGCGGGTTCTCCGGCTTGTTTCAGGAACCTAAAGAGGTACGCATGACCTATGTTCCATCCGATTTTAACCCTAATCTGGATGAGGAAAAAACGCTGCGTATCCTT
>JADZFI010000501.1 GCA_020850025.1 Saprospiraceae bacterium | reverse complement strand
TATCCAAACGGAGGAGCCGGTAACCACTTCTACATTCAGCATGGCGAAAACATTGCCTTATATGCACACTTTCAGAAAGGTTCTCTGACTGCCAACCTCATGCAGGTCGGGAAAGTGGTGAAAGCAGGCGATTTCCTGGGACTTGCAGGAAACTCCGGCAGCAGCAGCGGTCCGCACCTGCACGTACACGTTCGTAAAGAAACCAGCATCGAAAGTGGTCCGTTCCGCCCGCTCCTTTTTAACACTGGCTACGCCATTTCAAAGGCAAGCTTCACCAGCCTGAGTTCCAGTGCCGACTGGACAAAAATGACGGCTCATGGCTTGCCGGGTTATGCAGGCACACGTGCATTCATTTGGCCAAGTAGTGCCAAGCCTTTTTATGGTACCAATGTTTATAACGGCGTATTCCGTGAAGGAACAGGAGCTCACGCCATGTGGGCAGGCGCCAACCAGGCTACGCTGCAACAAAAGGACACCGACTACAAGAACAGCGGTATGCGTATGACTGATTTAAGCATTACCAAAGTTGGTTCCACCCTTGAGTACTCTGCTGTTTGGCGTGCCGGCTCAGGTGTTTCAAAGGTTCAATACGGAACTACCTGGGCAGCCTTCACCGCAGAATGGAGCAATCTTTCCGGCCTTGGTTATCGCCTGCTTGATCTGGAAGTGTTCAAAGATGCCAACGGAAATCTGAAATACGCAGGTGTATATGGAGCAGGCAACTGGGGCCACCATCTGGTAGCAGGAATGACACAGGCCGCTTTCAACAACAAATGGGCAGAACTTGGCGGACAAGGCTTCCGACTCGTTGACGTTGAAGTGTATAAGTCAGGCAATACCACCCTGTATGCAGGTGTCTTCAAAGCCGGAGGCGGAGGATATGCCCTGTGGCACGCCGGCAACTGGGCCAACTTCACCAGCAAATGGGATGAATTGAGCAAGCAGGGATATCGCCTGGTGGATCTGGATACTGACGGAACTGGCAACAATACCATTTACACCGGAACCTTTATGGCAGGAAGCGACAGCTATGCCTTGTATGAAAACAACTGGAATGCTTTTCACTCTTACTGGAGCCACGTTTCGGCGAGAGGTATGCGCCTGGTGGATTTAAATATCAGGGCTGCGAGCGGTGCAGGCTTCAATGACGGTGGTACGGAGTCTGACGACGAAGACCGCGATGATACTGAGGAGAGCGTGTTG
This sequence comes from Saprospiraceae bacterium, assembly GCA_020850025.1. Taxonomy (GTDB): domain Bacteria; phylum Bacteroidota; class Bacteroidia; order Chitinophagales; family Saprospiraceae; genus M3007. Next base: position 6,465 of record JADZFI010000501.1, on the reverse strand, counting down.
CTGGACAAAGACGTGTATGAACGTTCGGAAGAAGGCAGCTCAAAGGTGCAACTGGGCATTTATCCCAACCCTGCAACCGATGCAATCACCCTGGAGTCTGACAAAGACATTCTCTCCTGGTCTTTGATCAGTGCTAACGGCTCCATTCTGCAAAGGGTGACAGAAACAGCAGGAACTCAAAAAACCATGATCCAGGTAAGCAACCTGCCCACCGGTGTTTATTACCTGATGGTACAAACGGCAGGCGGTATTGAAAAACGCAAAGTAGAAGTGTTGAAATAAGCGCCTAAGAACCCTTTACCTATACTTGGCCCATGTCGTTTCCGGCATGGGCCATTTCATTTTTTCACACTTCCCGCTCCAGCGCTTCTACCACCTGTTTGGTCAATAACCAGGTGCTTTCCATTTCCTCGGCGGGAGCATGTCCGCCGTATATGGCCTGTTCGCACAATTGCCAAACACTCAGTAGCGCCTGTATCCGTATGGGAGAAGCGCCGCGCTCCTGCAGGATTCGGCTGATGTCAGATTCGTTCATTTGAGCAGGTTGAATCCTGAATTTGCTGCCAAGCCAATCCTGTAAGTAATGAAAAAGTGCATCGTAAAACCGCTCCGGCTCGGAGGGGTTGGTTAATGTGGTTAATGGGGGGAATGGGGTTAATGTGTGGAATGTGGGGACTGGGGGGTTTGATTGGTTTGAGTAGGGGCGACCCTTGTGGTCGCCCTGTTTGTGGTCGCCCTGTTTGTGGTCGCCCTGGCGGTTTGATGGGTTGGATGGGTTTGAGGGGTTGGATGTTTTTTTTCTCCGAAGGATGGCGATGAGACCCAGGGCCAGGAATGGCAATGCCAGGATACTCCAGAGCAGGGGTGATTGCAGCCAGCGATTGATTTTTTCCGAAAAGGAATCGGAAGACGGAGCAGGTGCAATGGGTTGGGGAATGGCCAGATCTTCCGGCGATTTGAAATTTTTTCCGGCATTTACCCGAATCCGAATTGAATCGGCGTGCAGGTCCCGGAAACGGCTGCTGTCGGCATCAAAATAGCTGAGGCTCAGGCTGAGGGTTTGGAGGCCTGTATCTTTTGGGAGCAGCACATATTCGAACTTTTTACGGTGCATGATTTCCGTTTCACTTTCGTACTCCTCTTCTTCCATGACTCGAGGTTCAAACACCTCAAAGGCCGGGGGTGTCTGCAGGATCGGGGCAGCGAAACGGCGGGAATCGCCATTGCCGGTCACTTCGATGATCACCGTCAGCGCATCGTCGGTACTCAATGTGGAAGTATCTGTTGTTACCGTCCATTCGTAGCTACCTACGCCACCTGTGAAGGTAGCAGGAGCAGTCTGTGGCAGGCTTTTGACCTTTAGTTTAATCGGCTGGGTTTCCAGGGCAACCGGTTTGGGGCCGAAGAGAAAACCCTGTGCACCGGGCTGTTCTATACCCACGCTTATCCTGGCCGGTGGGATCGTGTATTCGCCTGCTTCCTGGGGGAAAACCGCTTCTTCGTGAAGGGTGCGCACGGCGTATTTTTTCCCCTTGATCGTCAGGTATTCCACCCGTTTATCGTAGCGAACTTTTTCGCGGGTAAAAAACTTTTCGAACTCCGGCAAATCCAGCAGGTCATATCCTTCCACAGAGAGCTGGGTGTACAGCCGGATGCGCCAGGTGAGTTGCTGCCCCACCCATGCCTCCTTTTTGTCGAACTCTGCTGCGATAAAGATTTTCCCGTCGTTGCCCGGCGGAATATTCACCTGGCCTTTGCTGCTGGCGGAAAGGGGAATGACCTGAACGGTAATGGGGTTGGAGCTTAGCTGACGACCGTTGGCAGAAACGGTGGCTGAACCGATCACATAAGTGCCCGGCTTGGAGGCAATCAGTTCCATGGTCCAGCTTTGGTTGCTGCTGCTGCGGCCATTGATAATGCTCATGCCGCGCACTTCAGAAATGCCGCCGCGTTTGAATCCGGTAAGTGCTGGCGGATTGAAGCGGCTGCCTTCTGCGTTCTTAAGGGTAAAACTAAGCTCGAACGGAACTCCGGCGATGACTTCCTTTGTGCTTACGGAGCCTTCAAAGGTGATGCCGCTTTGCGCCTGCAGCGACCAGCTGTACAAAAGCAAAAAAAGCGCCCCCGCCCATGTGCCCAGGGTAAATACTCCGGTGGTCCTGCAAGAACGGGGGCAGCTACAACCCATAAAGGTTACATTTTAATGGTTTTGATCCGTTTTTTAGGTTCCGGCCGCTGCTCCTCATACGGATTGGCGCGTGGGCGGGCGGGGCGGGTTCCGTCTGCATTGGGAACGGCCTTGATCTCAATGGGCTGGGTTTGAAGCTCCACCCCTCCACTCATGATCCGCACTGACGGGATGGTCAAGACGCCTTCCTCCATTGGGGTAATGGTGTAATGGTAGGTGGCGGAAGAGGTGGATTCGCCATTCATGATGGATATGTTGGACGACTGGCTGCTGCCCAGTACCATAAATCCGGCAGCCTGCCAATCAGGCGGGGTGAATCGGCCGTTGTTCTTGCCGTTCTCCAGCACGAAAGAAACCTTTACCGGATCGCCAACGGCCACCTCGGTAGCTTTGACTTCTGCGTAAAAACGCGTTTCGCCTTGTGCATTCAAACTCAAGGCATTCCAAAGAAGCAGAGAAAAAATGAAAAGTACGTTACGCATGGTTGACATGGTTTTGAGTGGACAAATGTACAATGGTTCTATTCAATCCGTTTCAAACGAAACTATACCTTATTTCACCCCTCTCCCGTTCATCCAGCCTTGCTGCGGACTCACGAAGCTGAGTTTGCCGTCGGGCGCATCGGCCATGAGGCTCATGCCCTGAGAGTCGATGCCCATCATGACTCTTGGAGCCAGATTGGCCACAATGACCACTTGTTGACCTACCACTTCTTCCGGACTGAAATGCTCGGCAATGCCTGAGAGGATGGTACGGGTTTCGAAGCCCAGGTCCACGCTCAGTTTGAGCAGTTTTTTGGATTTTTCCATCTTTTCAGCCGTCAGGATGGCGCCTGTGCGAAGGTCCAGTTTGGCAAAGTCATCGAACTGAATTTCAGGGGCAAGCGGGGTATGATTGATCTCGGCAGTTTCCACAGCGGCAGCGGTTGATTCGGTTTGCATTTTTGCAGCGTCTTGTTGGGTAAGTTTGGCAATTTGCTGATCAATGACCTCATCCGGGATGCGGCTGAACAGGTGCTCCGGCTGATTGAGAGCATGATGTGCAGGCACGATCGGATTGCCTTCCACCAGTTCGTTCAGGACGTCCAGCAGATCGCCATTGTCCTGCAGTGGACCCAGGTTCAGCATTTTCCGGAGTCGGTCGGCAGAGAACGGCATGAACGGCCGCGTGGCAACCGACAGGGCGGCTACGTATTGCACGGCCAGGTTCAGTACCACTTTCACCATCTCCGGATCATCCTTGACCGTTTTCCAGGGTTCGTTGAATTGCAACAGCGCGTTGCCGGCGCTGGAAATTTCCATCAAGATGCGAAGTGCCTCACGCAATTCATAGCGCTCGATGGCCGCACCCATTTCCTGCAATTTGTTGTGTAAAACGCGCAGCTCTTCGTTGTATTGCCCTTCAGTTTCCTGATTCCAGCCGCTTTTGAACAGGCAGTTTTCATCAATACGGGGCAATACGCCGTCGTAGTATTTTTGATTGAGCACCAAAACCCGGTTCACGAAGTTGGCCAGATTGTTGACCAGCTCGTTGTTGTTGGTTTCCTGAAAACCTGTCCAGGTAAACTCCGAGTCGCTCTGCTCGGGCATTTTTTTGATCATGTTGTAACGCAACACGTCTTCCTGCCCGGCAACTTCCTCGCAGTATTCATGCACCCAAACTGCCCAGTTCTTGGAGGTGGAAAGTTTGCGGCCTTCCAGATTCAGGAACTGGTTGGCCGGCACGTTTTCCGGCAAAATGAACCCGCCGTGGGCTTTCAGGATGGCCGGGAAGATGAGGCAGTGGAATACGATATTATCTTTTCCGATGAAGTGGATCAGCGCCGTATCGTCCGATTTCCAGTAAGGTTCCCAGGCTTTACCGTGGTCGAGCGCCCACTGTTTGGTGGCCGAAATATACCCGATGGGGGCATCCAGCCATACGTAGAGCTTCTTGCCTTCCGAGCCCGGAATTTCCTGCGGCACATCCACGCCCCAATCCAGATCGCGGGTCATGGCGCGCGGTTGCAGTCCCTGGTCGAGCCAGGAATTGCACTGTCCCACCACGTGATTTTTCCAGTCGGAAGCGTTGTGCAATTGCTTGTGGTCGGCTACCCCGGTATTGATCCACACGCGCAGCCATTGCTCGTGCTGATCCAGGCGCAGGAACCAGTGTTTGGTGGGGCGCTTTACCGGCACGGAGCCGCTGAGCATGGATTTGGGTTCAATAAGGTCGGTGGGGCTGAGTGAGGAGCCGCATTTTTCGCACTGATCTCCGTAAGCGTCCGGGTTGGCACAAACGGGGCAGGCGCCCACTATGTAGCGATCGGCCAGGAACTGGCCCACCGTTTCGTCGTAGTATTGTTCGGTGGTTTCTTCAATAAACTCCTTGTTTTCAAAGAGTTTTCGGAAAAAATCCTGCGAAGTCTCGTGATGCAGCGGTTCGCTGGTGCGGTGGTAGATATCGAAGGATATGCCGATTTTTTGGAAGGTATCCCGGAGGATGGCGTGGTACTTGTCCACCACTTCCCTGGGCGTAGTGCCTTCTTTTCGCGCCTTTACGGTAATGGCGGCGCCGTGTTCATCCGAACCGCAAACAAACACCACATCCTTGCCCATGAGACGCAGGTAGCGCACAAAAATATCGGCGGGCAGGTAGGCGCCAGCCAGGTGACCAATGTGCAGGGGGCCATTGGCATAGGGAAGTGCTGCGGTAACGAGGTATCTTTTTTTGGACATTTGACGGCTTACGGTTTACGGCCAACGGTGGACGGTGAATTTTGGCGCAAAAGTACGCGGATGGGGGCGAATAATTGGGTGCGCCGACGCTTATTTCTGCGCCCGGCTGACGAGCCACCATGCCATGAGGGCGAAGGCTATGTTGGGCAGCCACATGCCAAGCCAGACCGGCATGGCGCCGCCGGTGGCGAAGGACACCGTGAACTTGGAAAACACAATGTAGGCAGCTCCGATCCCGATGCCCAGGGCCAGGTGAAGGCCCATGCCGCCCCGCACTTTACGGCCGGCAACAGCCAGACCGATGATGGTGAGGATCAGAATGGTGAAGGCATCGGCGGTGCGGCGGTACAACTCCACCTCATAGCTGCGGGTATAGGGAAGCCCGCGCCCGCGGTCGCGCGCAATGGCCTGAGCGAGTTCAGGCGTAGTCATTTCCTCGCGCTGATTGGCGTAATAAACGAAGTCGGAAGGCGAAATATTGATGGCAGTATCCAGCGGAGTGGTATGTTGGGTAAACTTTTCACGCAATCCGTTAAAAGTGCGCACGGAGTACTTGGGTATTTCCCAGCGATTAGGTTCGGCTTTCCAGCGGGCCGATTCGGCTTCGAGGATGCTTACCACTTTGGTGCCTTCAATGTGCTCCAGCCGAAGTCCCGAAAGGGTTTTGGCGTTTTTGTTGTAGCCTCGCACAAAGAGCTTGGTATTTGGCCCGGTGAGCAGGTGCACATTGGTGGTTTTACCCTTGTCCTGGTCGGTCCAAACAAAGGTATGCTCGAACCAGAGTCGCCATTGATTCATGATTGGCGCGCCGAAGTGATTGATGGCCAGGTGCAGGAGCATCACTGCAGTAGCTGCAATCAGGTAGGGGCGCATCAGTCGGTTAAACCCGATGCCGGCGTTAAAAACCGACAGGATTTCTGCATTGGAAGCCAGTCGGGAGGTGAAAAACACCACGCCAATCAGGGTGTAGAGCGGCAGGAGCAAGCTGGCCATGTGCGTTACAAAACCCATATAGTAGGCCAGCACATCTTTCCAGGTACAGGGTTTTTCAATGATGCTCTGCACCTTGTCGGAAAAGTCGATGGCACAGGAGATCATGCTGAAAATCAACAACGAGAAAAATACCGTACTTAGGTAGTATCGGATCAGGTATTTATCCAGGACTTTGAATTTCAGCATAATGAAGGTTATTTCTTCTTAAACACCGGCACCGTGGAGCATGGTTCCCCAAACATGATGCTAAGTGTATGGGGTTGTAGTCGGCGAGAGATTTCCAGGTAGGCAGAGGGCGGCACCGGTTTATCGGAGCAGCCTTTCACCACCAGGCGTTTTCCTTCATATTCCTGCAAATCCAAAGCGGCAATTTTTTTCAGGTAAGCCCTTTCCACGAATTCGGAAGGTTGGCAAAGGGTTATGTCTTCCACGAAAGGTGCAGCATAGGTAGCCACCAGCATGTAAGCCCACATTGGAATGATGGCGTCGGTGGAGCAGAACACGGCCAGATTTTTACCCCGGTATTGTTCCCAGTCAATGGCTTTCAGGGCTTCACGGAAATCTTTT
>JADZFI010000500.1 GCA_020850025.1 Saprospiraceae bacterium | reverse complement strand
TTGCTCGCGTATTTCTTCGCCCACCACTTTTTGGAAAAAGGTATTCATCACCGGGTAGGGGTGTGGTCCAACGGCCGAGCCGAGCAGGTAATAGGAGTCGGGGTGGGCCACCCAGTCTTTGAAGGCGGCAATGACGGCATCGTTCAGGGTCTGGCTGCCGTCTGCCACGGGTATCACGCGCGCGCCCAAGAGTTCCATCCAGTACACGTTGGGGCGTTGACGTTCGTAGTCTTTTTTGCCCATGTACACGGTGCAATCGAGTCCGAAACGGGCGCAAACGGCCGCGGTGGCGTAGCCGTGTTGTCCGGCTCCGGTTTCGGCAATGATCCGGGTTTTGCCCAGGCGTTTGGCCAGCAGGATTTGCCCGATGCAATGGGTTATTTTATGAGCGCCGGTGTGGTTGAGGCCTTCATTCTTCAGAAACAGCCGGGCGCCCCCGAGTGCTTCGCTCAAACGAGGAAGGGGCGTAAATGCGGTTGGCCGACCCGAAAAATGATTCAGCACATCTTTAAATTCTGCCAAAAATGATTCATCTCTGGAAAAATGTTCGAAAGCGGCAGCAATTTGCTCCAGTCCGGGCAACAGCACCTCCGGCACGTACATTCCGCCGTAGGGCAGGGGAGAGGGCGTGTCTGAAGATTCAGGGAGGAAGAAGCCTTTGCCCTGCAGGATGCGTTCTTTATATCGAAGGGTTGTTTCAATCATTTGCTATACTGTATCGGTACGATGATGCAAAGATTCAAAAAATAATCCCGATTGCGCAAGGGGCAGTCGGGATTATTTTTTGAAGGTGATTTTACCAGCGCACCAATTTTTGGGTAAAAATGCCCTCTGTGCTTTCCAGGGTTACGAAGTAAACGCCTTTAGGCAATTGGGCCGCCCCATGTATTGTTCCGGCGCCAGATTGTTGCAGCAGGCAGGTTCCTCCGAGGTCGTACACTTTAAGAGAGAGTACTGAATCGGGTTGCCGGAGTTGCACCATGACTTCTCCGTTGGAAGGATTGGGGAAAAGCTGGAAGGCAGCCTGCGCCTGCTCCGGGTTATGGGTACTTACGGTGCTTTCTTGTACGACAAAGGTTTGAGTATAATGAGATATGGCATTGGAGGCCTCTAAATGGTAAATGCCCGGCGTGCTGACATTTATCGTTGGGGTGGTATCGCCGGTGCTCCAGAGGTATTGGAAGTCGTCCAGGCCGGCTGTGGAGAAGGAAATGGACCAGTTTTCCAGCAAGCCATTAGTGCCGTTTTGATCGTCTTTTAAAACCAGTTTCCAAATTCCATTTAATGGGGTTCCGATAAGGTCTGTCCAAAGTCCTTCCGGCAGGTAGGTTCCCGTGAAAGGTGCTGCGGAGGCCGGGGCATAGGGCAATCCTCCTCTAATTTCTTGTGTGGCAGATGGTGAGAAGCAGGTGCCGATATAATGATCACCATTTTCACCATTGTCGGAACTGAGTTCTACCACACTTTGATTGGGGGCTACCAGAAAGAAGTCCAGATCTGCGGCCCATTCATGTTGGATATTCACGCAAACTTTATCCAGAAAGGCGATATCGTCCAGTCTTGTAAATGGAAGATCCACTGCAACAACAGACTCAACTGGCAATCCACCGTTGGGAATGGGCATGCTGTTGGGGTTGGAAAAAGTCCAGGTTTCTTCAAATATCGCACTGCCATGGCCACTGAGCACCAGGGTACCACCAGGAGACAGAAACAAAGTATCCACAGGCTTAAACAGGGAGTCGGAGTCGCTGATATACAAGATATAGTCGACGTGAAAACAGGTGGCGGCGCCATCTATGTTGAGGATAACGGATTCAAGTGATTCATTCAATGCATCCTGAATGGGCTGAATCACCACATGCAAAATATCTGTCGGTGATACTATAGTATAAACGGAATCAAGAGTTTGATAATCAACGCCATTTACAGCAGATCCGGCAAAGGTTACCTCCAAAGGGAAATGAACCAGATTCACATCGGTAAATGCCAGGCTAAAAGTATCGGCAGTAGCTATTTCCGGAATTACAGGCATGCCCGGAGGAAGTGTTGAATTGATGCTAACCGGACTTTCCAAACTCTTGGCTTCCAGAAATACCCCGGAATCGAAAGCGGAATCACCCACATCTGCAATGGCCAACAAAATGGTATAGGTTTCGCAGGGGACTACACGTGCCTGCGCCACAAAAGGGGTGGAGAAGCCATCAAAAACTGGTTGGTTGGTTGAGCCGTTGTTGTCTACATAATATTGCTCATTGAAACCAGGGCAGGATGGGAGAACTGGATTTGCCGGGTGAAGATTATTGATACTCACTGGCAAATTGGTGCCAGGGATCAAGGCAATATTTTTACTGTCATAACTGCCACCATCGGGGTTAGGGCCGCTGATAAAAAAACCAAACACATCGTTGAAGGCGGTGCAGGCATATTCAGGATATTCTTCCGAACCAAATACATACCGGAAAAAGACAGAGTCTGCAAATGGTTTGAACGTGATGCGTAAATACACCACATCGTTGAGGGCGCCAAAAGCTATATCTTCTAACTCTTGTAGGGTGGTATCAATGGAGCTTACGCTAGAGCTGGCCTGAATGAGTCCATGATTAACTATTCCGTCCACACTTCCAGTAGACATTACCAACCCGCGTTGCAACCCAATGGCGTCCGTGCCATCTACAAAATAACCTAATGCCGTTGGATAATTGCCTGATTCCACCTGGATGAGTTCTATCCCTGAACCGGTGAAGTGGTTCTTTACCAAATTTGAAATGTTGTTATAGGGTGGGCTTACGGCAGATGTGATGTTTAAAACTTGTTGGGCATGAAGGCAAGTGCCAAATATGAGAATTGGGAAGAAGGAGGTAAAAAATCGGTTTTTCATAGGTGAATAAGTAGTTAAGGAGTGTTTTATACTTGTATCAATTCCAAAAGTACGTTGAAATTGGCTCCATACATCTGCATTTTCCCAAAATGCCGGAAGGGCGACTCTTTTTCCGAGCCACCCTTCCAATTGCTTTCATGATATGTAAAACGCTGAAGCGTAGTCTACTCTTCAATCACATACCGGTGTACGCGCTCTAACTCCGTTCCATGGTTATCGCGGGCCCAGAGCCTGAATTCAACCACATCCCCCTGCGTCAATCCGCCGGGGCCGGGCAATGCCAGGTTGTTGATGAATATCTCGGCATCAAAGGAGATGGAATTGGTTTGGATAAAATCATCGCCCTGCAGTATGCCGCCGAAATTATCGTTGACGAAATAGGAAAAGTCCCATTCCGTGATGACCTGATCGTCGGAGTCAGGGTCGGTGGTATTGATTTGTACGCCGAAAGTGAGTGCATCGCCAACGGTTTGGGTTTGGGAAAGATCATCATCGTACCAGCGTACATCAAACACGGTCAGTTCCAGCGGATAGGGATCGTCTTCACAGCCGGCAAAAAGGAAAAGGGCCAATAGGCCAAAGAAGGGAATCAGGATTTTGTTTTTCATAATGCTATAATTTTCAGGCAAACCTAAGGGTGTATGGATATTCAAGGCAAATGCGGACAGGTGGTTTAATGTGGTTTTAACCTTTTGGCATTGGACATTCTCAATACCTGTACTTCCCTTTCCAGTCCTCCCGCAACTTCTGCCGAACCTTGTCTTCCGCCGGGTTTTTCCCGGGTTCATAGAGCACTTTTCCCTCAATTTCTTTAGGCAGATTGTCTTGTTGCACAAAATTGCCCTCAAAATCATGGGCGTACTGGTAGCCGGAGCCGTAATTCAGCTCTTTCATGAGTTTGGTAGGGGCGTTGCGCAGGTGCAATGGAACCGGGAGTGATCCTGTTTGTCGAACCAGTTCCAGGGCGGCGCCTATGGCCATATAGGAGGCGTTGCTTTTGGGCGATGTAGCCAGGTAAATGGCACATTGCGACAGGATGATCCGCGCCTCGGGCATGCCGATCATCCGGATGGCGTCCATAGTGGTGGTTGCCAACAATAGGGCGTTGGGGTTGGCCAGGCCGATGTCTTCTGAGGCCAGGATAACCATTCTTCTGGCGATGAACTCAATGTCCTCCCCGCCATCCAGCATTCTGGCCAACCAGTAAACGGCGGCATTGGGGTCAGAGCCGCGCATGCTTTTGATGAAGGCGGAAATGATATCGTAGTGTTGCTCCCCGGTTTTATCGTACAGAGCCGCATTTTGCTGAATCAGCTCCTTTACCAGCTCATTGGTCACTACAAAGGGCTCATCCGGCTTTCGGTAATTGGCTACCAGTTCCAGGGCGTTCAACAGCCGGCGGGCATCGCCGCCGGAGTACAGTAGCAGCGCATCGTACTCCGCGATTTGAATGTCCTGACTTTTCAGCAACTCATCCTGCTGGAGCGCGCGCTGAACCAGGCCAACCAGTTCGTCCTTGCTCAGATGCTGCAGTACATAAACCTGGCAGCGCGAGAGCAGCGCCGGAATGACCTCAAACGACGGATTTTCCGTGGTGGCGCCAATCAGGGTAACGATGCCTTTTTCCACGGCGCCCAGCAGGGCATCCTGCTGACTTTTGGAAAATCGGTGAATTTCGTCAATAAACAGGATGGCGCCTTTTTGCTGAAACAGGTTCTGCTTATCGGCACTCTCAATGGCTTCGCGTATGTCTTTTACCCCGGCATTGATGGCGGATAGCTGATAAAACGGCTTGTTCAGTAATTTAGCGATCAGCTGCGCCAGGGTGGTTTTTCCCACACCAGGCGGCCCCCACAAAATGAAGGAGGGTATCTTGCCCCGGTCAATAGCCTGGCGCAGCACAGCACCCTCTCCCACAAGATGCTGCTGGCCTACATACTCTGCCAGGGTCTGCGGGCGCATTCTTTCGGCCAGGGGTGTCATACCGGTTAACAAGTCTATTGTTTGATCAATTTTTGCTGGGTCAGCAACTGCTTACCCCCAATCCAACGGGCGAGGTAGACACCTGCCGGCCAGGATGCCCCCAGGGTGATCTCGCCTTTGCCTGCCGCCAATACGGCCGTTTGCACCAGCTGCCCGTGAATGCTCCAGATCTCCAGGCGTGTATTTTCCGCCATATCCTGGTACTGCAACGTGGTTTGATGAGTAAACGGATTTTCAAGCGATTTTACCGACTGTTGTAAAAAGTCGTTGTCGCCATCCCTGCGGAAAGTGGGGTGAAGCGCAATGGTAACACTGGTATCGCCTACAATGCCCAGTCCGGCAAGGATGCCCATGCTCTGATCAGGGGCGCTGGCAGCAAGCTGGTATTCTCCTCTGATGATGTTGTTGAAAGAGAAAGTGCCGTCCATGCCTGTGGTCACAGAAGCGCTGCTGGCGTCGGAATACAGCCAAACGGTAGCGCCATCAACGGGCTCGCCGGTGTTATAGCTCACTACGGTTCCGCTGAGGTTCACCAGGCCGGTGGGATAAAGCGGTACATTCAAAAATACCACCTCTCCACGCTGGAACAGCACATCGGTTTCAAAAGTGTGATATCCGGAACGGCTAACGCGCACTTTAAAGAACCCGTCGGCAAGTTGTCCCATTTTATACTGGCCATTGATGGCCGACGACTCCTGAACATTAGGGTTGCTACCCAGGATTTGTATGGTTGCACCGGAAAGGGGGAGTCCGGTAACGGCATTGGTGATGGTTCCTTCCAGATAGCAGGCTCTTACATAGTTGGGGGTAACTACCCAAAGTTCGCCGGCTCCGCCAACGTTGATATTGGAAGCGATGATATTACCGCTTGGGAAGTTATGGTACACCCCCCAGCATCCTTCACTGCCTCCACCTGAAGCAGGGTATGTATCGTGGTTGCCTACCTGTACCAGGTTTTCCGGGCGTGTGATATCTACAATCGTAAATCCGTCTTTATACCAGGAGGTAATGGCCCAGTTATCCCGCACATAGGTATTATGCACCATACTGCCGGAGCCCGGATTGCTTTGAATTTTATCCAAAAAGCGAATGTCATCCGGATTGCTGACATCGTAAGCCGCAAGGAAGGAGTTATTCACCTCATCTGTGGTAAGCAACGTTTTGCGGTCGTTGGCAAGCCAGGTATTGTGGGTGAAGGCATTCGGGGTACCCTGGGTATTGATCAGTTCCGGCGCTGCTTTATTGGCCATATTGACCACGGCAAACTGACCGGCATAGATGTGCCCGCTGTACATGGTGTCGTTGTCCACGTAACCGTCGTGGATATAGCCCAGAGCATCAAATTTGCCCACATATTTTGGGTTCCATGGGTCGGTTTTGATGTCGAAAATCTTGGCCCCACCGCCAAAGAGGTTGCCGCCCCATGCGTACAGGTAGCCTGTTTTCTCGTCAATATGCAGGGCATGAATGGCATTCAGCTGGTTGGCGATTGCGCCGTCGCCCTTGTAGAATTTCCAGGGCAAAACCGAGCCGGGCAATTCTGTAAGGTCCACAATCTGAATGCCCTGGCCACCTTCGCTGGTAACATAGGCATAGTGGCTGTAGGTTTTGATCTCTTTCCAAAGGTTATTGGGCCCCGGAATTTGGACGATCTGTTGAGGAGCATCCGGGTTGGTGATGTCCACAATGATCAATCCCTGAGCGCCACCTACCAGGGCATACTCATGGCCACGGGATACATAGCCCCATACATTGGCCATCGTTTGTCCGGGATAGGTGAGCTTTGAACGGAAAGTGGTATTAATGTTTTGTGCCTGGATTTCTCCCATCACACAAAGGATCAATAGACTAAGGAAAGCGTAACGCTGGATCATGTTCGGAAAATTTTGGGCGAATATACCACAAGCCTGGTAACATGCCTGCAGTGTTGGCGCAATTGCTGCGTAAAGTAGCCCAGCTTTTCCGGACATTTGTCCGGCTCCGACCATTTTAACGAGCTTCATTCTCTATTCTTATGCTCCGCTTTTCTTCTCTACTTTGTATGGTTTTACTGGCGGGAATGACTTCTGCTCAAAATGCCCCCAAACCAAGTCCGGCCCAACTGGAATGGCACGACACAGAATTCTACCTGTTTTTTCACTTCGGCCCGAATACATTCACCAATCTGGAGTGGGGGCATGGCACCGAAACGGAGGATGTGTTTAACCCCACGGCACTGGATTGCGACCAGTGGTGCAGGCTGGCCAAACAGGCTGGCGCCAGAGGGGTCATCATCACCGCCAAGCATCACGACGGGTTTTGTTTGTGGCCTTCTGCTTTTTCGAGCCATACAGTCAGGGAGAGTCCGTGGAAAAACGGCAAGGGAGATGTACTCCGTGAACTGGCCGATGCGGCACGCCGGCACGGCCTTAAACTGGGTTTTTACCTGAGTCCCTGGGATCGCAACCATCCGAAATATGGCACTCCGGAGTACAACGACATTTATGCCCAAACCTTAACCGAACTCCTGACTGGATATGGTGAGCTGTTCGAGATATGGTGGGATGGCGCCAATGGTGAAGGCCCTAACGGAAAAAAGCAGGTGTACGATTTTCACCGTTTTGAAAAAATTGCCGCCAACCTCCAACCCAATGCGGTGATTTTCAGTGATATAGGCCCCGGTTGCCGATGGGCAGGCAATGAAGAAGGTTTGATCAAAACAGCCACCAATTGGTGCACGCTGGACACCGCGGGTTTCCAGCGCGGGGCAGGCGGGCCGCCGGTAGATACCCTGAACCAGGGGAATGTTCGGGGGGCTCACTGGATTCCGGCGGAGTGCGATGTGTCCATCCGGCCAGGCTGGTTTTATCATCCGGAAGAAGACAACAAGGTTAAAACACCCGATCAGCTGTTTAATATTTACCTGAATTCCGTTGGGCGCGGCGCCAATCTGATTTTGAATGTGCCACCGGATCGGAGAGGGCGTATCCATGAGCAGGATTCAGCGGCATTGGTTACACTGGGCAACCTCATCCGTACAAGCTTTCAACATAACCTGCTCCTAGGGCGTCGCGGGCGGCTTACCGATGGCAACCGCGCCACCGGAGAAAAAGTCTCAGTTGGCAAGCCGATAACCTTTGATCTCGGACGAAATCAGTCAATCAGTAAGTTAGTGCTGCGAGAGTATCTGCCGGAAGGCCAACACGTTCAGGCCTTCAAAGTTGAGGTTAAAAAAGGCAAAGAATGGGTAGAAATTGCCCGGTCAACGACCATTGGCGCAAGGAAAATACTCACTGTTTCGGGGCAAAAAGCCCGGCACATGAGGATAACGATGCTGTCGTCTAACACGCCGATGGTGTGGTTAAGCGAGGTGGAGGTGTTTGAGTAACCGCCCTTAACGCTTCTTCCCCTTTGATTTGGGCTTTTTGTACTTCATATCCCGCAGGTACTTGGCTTTGTTGCCTTTGTTCACCTTCTTGTTTTTGGCCAGTTTTTCGTGAAAACCGCTAGTGGGCCTTGGTCGCTCCTTCAGTTTTACTTCCGGAACATAAAAACGCTCGCTTTCCAACAATTTTGGGGAAAACTCTACTTCCTCGGGAAATTCCATTTCCGGAATGCTCTTGCCCATCAAGGCTTCGATGGCCTCTTTGGCGGGCAACTCTGCCTCGGTGGTGAACAAAACGGCTACGCCATCCTTGTCGGCCCGGCCGGTGCGACCAATACGGTGGATGTATGTTTCAGGATCGGCAGGTGTGTCTACGTTGATAACGTGGGTTACATCTGTTACATCCAGACCGCGGGCCAGCAGGTCGGTACAGATTAGTCCCCGACAAAGGCCTTTTTCAAAGGCCGCCACGGCATTCAGACGGAAATTCTGCGATTTATTGCCGTGCACCAAATCAAACTGATCGGGGAAGCGGGCCTCCAGCTGCTGATAGATCAGCTCCGCTGTGCGCTTGGAAGGGCCAAAAATCAGCACCTTTTGCATGGATTCATCCTGAGCCAACAGGTGTTCCAGCAGGTTAATTTTGGTATAAAAATTGGGCGCCGGATACCACGACTGCTCGATTCGCTCCAGCGGGGTTCCCGCACGCACCGCCTCTACCAGCATGGGGCCCTGAAAATACTCCTGGATCAGTTCGTCCACATCTTCCGACATAGTAGCGGAGAAAAGCAGGTTTTGGCGTTTTTTTGGGAGCAGCTCAAAGAGTCGGACCAATTGGGCGCGGAAGCCCAGGCTGAGCATTTCGTCCATCTCATCTATTACCAGGTGTTTGATGAATTTGAGGTTCAGCCAGCCGGTAAGAGCCAGATCGAGTAAGCGGCCGGGGGTGGCTACGAGTAGGTCGAGCCCCTCTGCAACCACGAGTTTTTGGGTATTGATGTTGGTGCCTCCATATACGCCCTCCACCCGGATACTCAGGTAAGGGCATAGCTTTTTCACCTCTTCCACCATTTGCACCACCAACTCGCGGGTGGGAACCAGGATCAGGATCCTGGGTTCTTTTTGTTTGGAAAAAGTGTACTGGCGGAGCAATGGCAACAGGTAGGCATAGGTTTTACCAGTGCCGGTTTGGGCAATACCCACCACGTCGCGTCCCGACATGATGACAGAGAATGCCTTTTGCTGAATTGGAGTAGGTTCGGTCAACCCCAGATCGGCAAGTGCATTAAGCAGAGGAGTGTTGAGGTTGAGATCTTGGAAGGTCATATGCAGTCATGGGAAAAACAAAAACCGGCGGCTCGCCCTGAAGCGAATCTGCCGGTTTTGCCATACTTTAAAAGAGGGCGGATTAAAAGAAAAGTATAGAGCAGGAAATCCTAAGCGGGTTATGTGGTTCAATGGAGCAATTTTAACAAGGCAAAATTATGCCGACTTTTTGAATTGCAAGGTATCCGACAAAATAAACCGCAAAAAAGTGGGCTAATTCTTATCAAAAGGCTGCTTTAGCTTATTTTCCGGTGAAATTTGCCTTGCGTTTTTCTACAAATGCGGTGGCTCCTTCAATAAAATCTTCCGTTCCACAACATTCGCCGAAGGCGTTTACCTCTCGTTCAAAGCCATCTTCACCATCTTCAAAATAGGAATTAACGGCTTCAATGATCTTCGTTACGGCAAAGGGAGCCTTGGTGGCAATTTTTTCCAGGAGTTCTTTGGCTTTGGCTACTTCTTCTCCGGCAGGCACCACGTAATTGACCAATCCCAATTGCAGCGCTTCATCCGCATTGATCATATCGGCGGTGAGCAGCAGTTCCATGGCCTTGGTTTTGCCGACGTACTGGATCAATCGCTGGGTTCCGCCGTACCCGGGAATCAGTCCCAGGTTCACCTCGGGCTGTCCAAAACGGGCTTTCTCGCCGGCAACACGCAGGTGACAGGCCATGGCCAGTTCGCAGCCTCCGCCGAGAGCAAATCCGTTGACGGCAGCAATGACCGGGCGGTGGAAACGCTCAATCAGGAAGAAAATATCCTGCCCGCGCTGCGCCAGCGCCTGGCCTTCAGTGGCGCTCAATCCGCTGAATTCGGTGATGTCTGCGCCGGCTACAAACGCTTTTTCGCCGGCGCCGGTGATGATCACCCCTTTCAGATGTTCCATTTCCGGGCCATATTCTCCAAAAAAATGTTCCAGTTCCGACAAAGTTTGGCGGTTTAGGGCGTTCAGGGCCTTTTCTCTGCTGATGATCAGGGTGGCGATGCCGTGTTCTATGACGATTTGTACGTTTTCGTACTCCATATTCAGGTTAGGTTGATTCAAAGTTGGAAACAAAGGTAGGGAATGCCGATTACTAGTTGATATTTTGGGTTTAGACCTATAAGGTTTTCCAAAACCTTATAGGTCTAAATTCATCTATCAAGCGCCTAATCTTCCACTTTAAGCACTTCAATTTCTGCTGCTTTCCAGTGTACTGATTTGTACAAATGATATTTGCTCAGGCGGTTGTGATAAAAATACAACACCCCGAAATCGGAGGAAATGATGTCGCCATCTTTGGTGAATTGTAGGGGTTTTTCGGCGTGGTAAATCCCGAGATTTTTGACGCCGTCGCGGACAATCTCAGCCGGACTGGCATGTAATTCCGGTGCTAGTTTGATTTGGCCTGCTTTTTCCCACTCCAGTAATTTGGCCTGCATTTGTTCTATCACTTCCTCCACTGCCTGGAAAGGGAACAGGTAGTCGTCTGGTGGCAGTCGCAGAATTCCGAACAGGTCGAGCTTGGGGTTGAGGTGGCTCAACATTTCAAAAACAGCATGGGCGATGAGGTGGCTGCTCAGCACCACATTTTCCACCAGGAATCTGGAGGCTACACGTTCGGCCAGCAATTTGGTGTATTCTTCTTCGCGCTGGCGATCTTCATTGATTTGTCCTTTGGAGATAAAGTATTCCCTGATATCCAGTTCGTTGCCGTACTTGTCGTAGCTCTTCCCCTGGGCATCCACAAAGTTGCCCAACACATCCATGGGGCGCCCAACGCTCAGGGTGATGTCGCTGGTGGTACTGAAAAAGCGCCAAATGAACCTGAACCAGCTTCTCACACTGGTGCCTTCATCGCGCAGGCGAAGGTAGTTTTCCTTGCCAGTGCTGCGCAGGTGTTGTTCAATCAGGAATGGAGCTTCCAGCACAAAATTATAGCAAATGACCAGTGGCACTATGAATACCTTGGTACGGGGATAGAGTTCCGGGTTCAATACCATGGCACGTTGCGCCTCCACGGTGGTGCCCAGAAGTCCCATTTTCAGATCGGTTTCTATTTCGCCGCTCCGACTTCTTGTTCCACCTGGGAAAAACAGGCTGTTTACCCCTCGCTGGATGCTTAGCCGACTCATGGTTTTCAGGGTTTCCAGATAAATCGGATTTTTCTTGCGCCGGTCTACCCGGTACGCTCCCAATCGGTTCATGTAGTAGGCTGCCGGCCCGAAATTATATAAATTCAGTCCGGCCCCGTAACTGAATGACGGCAGTCCCATCATCTGGTCCATAGCATAGCCAACGAGAATGGAATCCAGATTGCTGTTGTGGGTTGGAACCACCACCACCGTGCCATGTTGAAACAGGGAGCGAACTGTTTCCACGTCGCCCACAATATTCAAACGCTCGAACAGATTGCGTTTTCCGCGAAAGGTAGCCCTAAGGCTGCGACCAACCGCTGCATTAAATATGCGGTTGAACAGGGCGGTCAGGAACCGTTGGGCAAACCGGAAGGTGCTGATTTGAAACGTACCAACGATTTCCTCCGAGTAACGGTGAATGATTTTGCGCAGAATTTGTTCGTTTTCTGCCTGCGCTTCAGCATCCTCACGATCAAGGCTCTTTTTAATGAGTCGTTTGCTGATCCTGTTCCAGAAGGAGCGGTCGTTGGGTGGGTCCACTTTCCAGGGATCTTCCTTGATCCGGATTCGCTCCTGGTAAATGGTCTTTGCCAGCACATCGGAAAGGTCCTTTCGGTGTTTTCCGGCAATGCGCTGGAAGGCCGCTTCATCAATTTCGCGCACAAATTCAGTGCGATCCCGACTCAGCCGGTAAATCGGCCAGTCTTCAATCCGCTCAATGATGCGGGGGTATATTTTAACTTCTTTGCTCAAGTTGCAGTAGAAAAGGAATTCCGATTGGAATATTCGGTTTAAGACTTCATGGCGTCTTCAATGAAACCCAGGAGTTCATCCCGGCCGGTTCTTCTTTCCGAGGAGGTCACAAAATAGCGAGGCAAAGTTTCCCAAGTCTCGGAAAGTTTCTGCATAAAAGATGCAATATTTTCTTCTACGAGTTTGGCTCCCGCTTTATCGGCTTTGGTGAAAACCAGTACGAAAGGCACCTGAAGGGCGCCGAGCTGATTGACAAATTCCTGGTCGATTTTGGTGGGTGGAATATTGGAATCAATGAGCACGAAAGCGCAATAGAGCTCTTCTCTGCGCTCAAAGTAGCCATTAATAAGGTTTTCCAGCGTTTTTCGCTCGGATTTGGAGACCCTGGCGTAGCCGTATCCTG
>JADZFI010000499.1 GCA_020850025.1 Saprospiraceae bacterium | reverse complement strand
GAGGATAGTTTGATGGTTTTGATGTTGAACCCCTGCCCCGAAACCCCCAGTGCGCCTGTGATGTAGATATTTCCAACAGCATCAATGGTAGCAGCGCTAACCAGTTCAATATTGGTACCGCCTGCGTTGGTAACGGTAGCGCTGACAAATGATCCGTTAGATTGCTCGTACCGGACTACGGCATATTCCCAGGTATTGAAGTTGGTTTGAGAAGCTCCTGTTATGAAGACACGGGTTCCGAGGAGTGAAAGGGTTGCACCAGCATCAAACAGATCGGTATTGTCCCAGACTTCGTCCCAAATTAAGGTTCCATTTGGCGCATAACAAAGGGTGAGTACATCTACATCGGGAAAAGTTTTACTGGTTGCTCCAGTAACAAAAACATCACCTGAGGCATTGCAGATCACGGCAGCGCCGGCATCGGTTCCTGTGCCTGTCCCGGTATAGGTCTGGTGCCAAAGTTTAGTTCCGGAACTATTGTATTTGACCAAAAAAAGGTCGTGTCCATTGGTAGCACCATTGTATGCGGAGCCGGTTACCAAAATATTTCCAGATGCATCAAGTGCAATCCCACCTACATGGGTTGTTCCTCCTGCACCCAAATCAAAGTTAGCAATCCAGCTTGTAGTGCCTGAAGAGGTATACTTGGTAAGGCGCATACCGTAATTATTAGCGGAGAGGTGCACAGAACTGGCAGCGTAAGTAGAAGACCCAGAACCGGCAATAGATACTACCCGGTTGGTGAAACCAGGCGTTACAGCGCCGCCTGTTTGTGTCCATGCTGGGTAAAAATAGGTTTGTGGTTGAGCCGACAGGTTCAAAAAGGCGAACAGGAAAAAAAGGACCACCGGCAAACAGAAGCTGGAGCTACGCCCCCCTTTGCAAGGTAAGATCGGGAATTTTAAACCAAATTGCCGTAGTAAAAGGGGATTTTGAAAAGAATGTGTGTTTTTCATCGTTACAAACTATAATTAAATGGTTAAAAATCAAAAATAAAGGGTGACATATCGAATAAAACCAGGGTAATAACGCCAAAAGCTAAGAAGATTCCAATATAAAGGCTCACGAATCTAAGCTTTATAATTCAAAGGGCCAAACTGCGCAGAAATTTAACATTCCGGTCGACCGCGGAACTTTACCTGAAAATTTTAATCTGGAATAATTATTGCCCGGTGTAACTTCGCTTGCTGCTTTGCGTCCAAAAGCACGCAGTAGGCTAATCCCGCAGCGCTCTCGGTGGATCGTGTAATATTCACCCAACCTTTTCCAACGAATATGCAAAAAAAATACGTAGTCCTGGTTGCCGTCCTTTTGATGGCCCAAGCTGTATTCGCTCAACTGAAATATGTGAACCTGAACGTCAGCATGAACGGAGGGTATTCACAATTGATACACAAAACAGACTTTCAGAGTACTCCTCTGGAATCACTTTACGATTTCATCATTGACCTCCCTCAGGCAAAGGATCTTACCTGGCAGGAGTTTTTGGATGCCTACGAGATCAAGGATCGTTTTTGGCAGCCCAGGATGGGTTTCTCCGCCCAACTTACCTATCGCGATTGGCCCATTAAAGTATTGGGTGAAGCGATGTCGTCATCATCTTCTTATACCCGGGCTTCCTATGCGGTCACCATGGGGCTTGGTAAAGACTTTTACATTTCCGACAGTACCTGGTACTTTTCCTTTCTTGGAGGCTATAAATACATGATCAAGGATTTTGGTTTCGGATCGAATACCATTGTAAACAGCGTAGGCAGGAAGGAGTCGAGGGAGGATCTGGCCCAGTTTTTTGGTCCGCAGGGAGAACCCATCGGAAGGTCTTCAGGCGATCTTTTTTCGGTCAGGGTAGGTTTTGCCCGTACCATTGACTGGTATTACCGCTGGAGCGTTGGGGTGGAAGCTTTTTATGAGTTGGACCTTACCGATAAGTTGGTGCGCAATTCACGCATGACGGTTTGGGGAGGGCAGATATTTATGCGGTACAAGTTTTTTGGTAAAAACGTAGAGCCCAACCGGTATTATCCCAATCCAGGCGGGGGGCGAAGGAATTAGACGGCAGGTCAACTACTTTTCCAGCTGCGGCAGTTTCATATCCAGGGATTCCAGCTTTTCCACAATGGTTTTAGCCATGAAATAATCGCGATACCAGCGATTGTCAACTGGACAAATATGCCATGGAGTAGTGCTTTTGTTGATGGCATACTCATAGGCTTCCATGTATTGGTTCCAGCGTTCCCTTTCTTTCCAGTCGCCCTCGTTGTGTTTCCAGTATTTGGACGGATCGTCCAGTCGCTGCTGGAGCTGGATGCCTTGCTCTTCATGCGAGATGTGCATGTAAAACTTGAACAACAGGGTGTTATTGTCAAACTGAATCAAATCTTCGAAGGCATTGATGGCTGCCATTCTTTTTTCCACCCTTTCCATATCTATCCAGTTGTGGACTCGCTGAATCAGAATATCTTCGTAATGGCTGCGATTGAAGATGGTGGTCATGCCCTTTTGAGGCACCCATTTATGCACACGCCACAAAAAATCGTGGGATAATTCCTCCTCGGTGGGCTTTTTGTAACTCACCAGATCCAAACCGGCGATGGTACATTCCCGGAATACGTTCCGCACCGCGCCGTCTTTGCCGCTCGCATCCATGCCCTGCAGGATGATCAACATGGAATATTTCCCTTCAGCATACATCAGGTGATGCAACTCTCCCAGTCTGGCCACCAGCTTTTCAGTTTTCTTCTTGATATCTTTCTTTTCCAGGCCTTTGGGCGCTTCAGTGGATATTTCGGATAGCTTGATCATGCTTTAGGTATGTTACTAGGTTAAAATCCTGATTCCTGCATCATGGCAAAAGCGGCCTCCACCAAATCTTCGGCTTGTGGTTTGGAGTGGTAATCGCCGTCCTGACCGTAGGCCGGGCGGTGTGGTTTGGCGGCCAGGGTAGTAGGTTTGGCGTCGAGCCAGCGGTAACCATCCTGTTTTTCCAACACTTGTTGCATGATGTAGCCGGAGGCTCCACCCTCAAAGTCTTCATCCAGGAAGATGACCCGATTGGTTTTTTTCAAACTCTCTACACAGGTATGCGGGAGATCGAAGGGTAAAAGTGTCTGCACATCTATGACTTCCAGCGAAATGCCATAAGTTTGGAGCAGCTCAGCGGCGGCCAAAGCTATTTGTACGCAGGCGCCATAGGTAATAACGGTAATATCGGTTCCGGGGCGCAGTATTTCCGGCTCGCCCAGCGGCACAGTAAAGGTGCCAATGTTCTCGGGGAGCGGCTCTTTATAGCGGTATCCGTTCAGAACCTCCACGACGATGGCGGGATCATCTCCCTGCAGCAGGGTATTGTACATGCCTGCGGCCTGGGTCATATTACGGGGTACACAAACGTGCATGCCACGGAGGGAGCCCAGCATCATGCCCATAGGAGATCCGGCGTGCCAAACGCCAACCAGGCGGTGGCCGCGTGTGCGGATGATGGCCGGAGCAATTTGCTGATTATTGGAGCGCCAGCGAAGCGTACAGAGGTCATCCGAGAGGGGAGAAAGCCCATACAACAGATAATCGAGATACTGTATTTCTGCAATCGGACGAAGTCCACGCATGGCCAAACCGATGGCCTGCCCCATAATGGTCCATTCACGAATACCCGTGTCGAACACTCGTTCAATGCCGTATTTTTGCTGCATTCCGCGCATACCCTGATTCACGTCGCCAATATGACCTACGTCCTCCCCAAACACCACAAGGGCAGGATTTTTGGCGAAATTCGCGTCAAAACAGGCATTCAGGATTTCATAGCCATCTTTCAACGGTGCATCAGGCGCATATTTGGCCTTTTCAACCGTCACATTAAGCGGCGATTGCAAGGTGTGGCTCAACAAATGATCGGAGTACAAACGGTTGCCCTCTTCTCTTTCCCGCTGGATAAACTGGAAGAGTTCCGTTATAGCGGCATGGTTATGCCTGGAGTGCGCCACCATGGCTTTGCGGGCAATTTCCAGCAATTCAAACCGAAGGGGTTCTCTTTTCTGGTTCAACTCCTCGGCATAGGTAGTGTCAGAGAGTTGGTGTAGTATGAGGGAAAGTTCGTTCTTGAGTGTGCTTACTTTATCGTGATAAGCTCTGTAAGCCCGTTGAGCCGCCTCAGTTGCTTCTTTTTTGGCTTCTTTTTGAATCTGCTCAATTTCCGCAGCAGTGGCCAATCCTGACTCAATCATCCATTCGGCCATCCGACGGTTACAGTCGTACATTTCTTCGAACTGCAGGCGCTCCGGGCTTTTGTACCTCCTGTGGTCGCCGCTGGTAGAGTGCCCGAGTTGTTGGGTAACCTCCTGTATGTGGAACAGGGCAGGGCGGTGAGATTGGCGCATTTCAGCAATGCCCTCTTCATACAAACGGCGAAGTCCGGGATAATCCCAGGCTTTTCCTTTGTGGATTCTGATGCCGTTGGTGCCGGCTGCATCGTCGGCCTCAAAACCGGCCAGAACAGCGCTGATACTTTCTTTGGTGGTCTGGTACTTTTTCGGCACGGAAATGCCGTAGCCATCATCCCAAACACTGACGGCGAGAGGGGCCTGTACCACACCTGCGGCATTGATGGTTTCCCAGAAAGCTCCTTCGGAAGTGGAGGCATCACCGATGGTGACGAACGTCACCTCGTTGCCATTTTCGCTGAGCTCCCCGCACAGATGGGGCAATTCCCGGAACTTCTTACTGGCAAATGCCAGGCCCAATCCACGGGCCATTTGACCGCCGGTTGGAGCAATATCGGAGGTTACGTTGAACCTGTTTTTGAGATCCAGGAACCATCCGTTTTGATCTATAAACGGGGTGGCGAAGTGGCAATTCATTTGCCGGCCTCCCGAGAATGGATCGTTATAAGGATCGCCGTACAACTGAGCGAAAAACTCTTCCAGAGTGGAAAGCCCGAGGGCGAACATCAGGGTTTGATCCCGGTAATAACCGGAGCGAAAATCTCCCTTTTTCCAGGCCCTGGCCATGGCCACCTGCGCCACTTCCTTGCCATCGCCAATGATTCCAAAGTTAGCTTTTCCGGTGAGTACTTCTTTGCGGGCAATGATACTTGCCTCGCGGCTGATACAGCAAATGCGGTAATCTGCCAGCACCTCCTCTCTGAGGTAAGTGTCGGTGGTGGTGGATTTGGTGCGCTTGGTACCGGGCTTAGTCGTCATATTTGCTTAAGTAAGTGAGACGATTCCAAAAAAAGTTTGGGTTGAAAAATCAGGGCTTGGGAAATGAATTGGCTGGAAAAGAAGCGCAAAAGTACACAAACATATGCCTTACAAAATCAAAGATTGGGGGCGACTTCAACTAATTACAGGAAATTTTCTTTTCACTTGGATAATACGATCTGAAATGGACTAATTTTGCCCCCTTGAATCAGTAACCCTGAACTTTTAAAAACACTCAAAACTTACCTCATCATGTCGAACGACCTAAAAGTGCGCTACAGCGACGAGGAATTGCAGGAGTTTAAAGCTCTTGTAGAAGAAAAGCTTGCGCAGGCGCAGGAGGAGCTTCGCACAACTGAACAGCAAATTGCAGACCTCAATGAGAACGGATTTAATCAGCAGGGTGGAGATTGGTATGATGACAGTACCGCTCACACAGATCTTGAAATGTTGCAGCGAATGTTATCCAGACAACAGCGTTTCGTTCAGGATTTGAAAAATGCGCTGTTGCGAATCCAGAATAAAACATACGGTATCTGTACGGTTACCGGAGAATTGATCACTAAGGAAAGACTCCGACTGGTGCCGCATGCCACCAAGAGCATTGATGGTAAGGCAATGGCCAATGCCAGCAATCGTCCGGCTGCAGGTGCGGGCGCTGAAGGTTTTGATCTGGACTCAGAAGATCGCCCCAGTGGCAAACCAATTGGCGATAAGGTTCGCCTCTCCAACGGCAAACGGCCTACGCATTCCAGCGGTGATGATTGGGAGATTGACAATGAAACGCTGGAAGACGCCGGCTACACCCGTCGGAAAGCAGAAGATGATGAGGAATAAATCTCAGATTTTCTGCTCCTGCAGGAGAAATATAACATAAAAAAGCGGCTTTCGGTAACACCGTGAGCCGCTTTTTTATATGTGAAACCTGGTCGGTTTGTTTACTTAGGGGCCGACTGAAGTGGAATTTCAGCAGGAGTTTCGCCGTCAACAGCACCGCTTCCTACGGTGAGAACAGATACGATGCAGAGCACAATGAGTGCACCTGCGAGTACCCAGGTAGCTTTTTCAATGAAATCAGTAGAGCGGGCTGCACCAAAGAGTTGTTGCGCCTGACCTCCGAAGCTGGCATCAAGTCCGCCGCCTTTAGGGTTTTGAATCAAAACCGCCGCAATCAGCAGAACACTAACCAGGGCGATGAAAATGGTAAGAATGGATAGCATGATATTGCCTATTTTTTAAGTTTGTCAATTTCGGCCGCAAAGTACGCGCTTTTTTCCGGAAACAACAAAGCAAGCCGTGCATACATCTGTGCGGCTTTATCCCGATAGCCTTGTTTAGCATACAATGTGGCCAGTGTTTCCGATACTACATCCTGGTTTTCAGAAACGCTTTTTTCCGCAAGTTTCTGGGCAATACCGTTTGTTTTTGGGGTTTCCCGGGATGTTTCTTCGTCATCTTCCTCAAAAACGGGCGTTGGAGCAAAGGTTTTTTCTACCCTTGGTGGAACGGGTAAGGTCGGTTCAGTTTTTTTCAGCAATGGCGGCTGAAAATGTGAAAACCAGGAAGAAAAATCCAGATAGACTGGTTCAATGGGGGGGCGTGCCGGTTCTTCTGTTGGCCGTTTTTCTGCCATTTCCTCCCTGAATGCAGGTGCAGGCATTTGCACCATATAGTCTGGTTCTGCAGGTTTTTCCTCCCGTGCTACCGGGGTCAGCGCTTCCAATTCCCGCTTCACTGTTTCGATTGGCTTTAATTCCAGCACTTCTTCCGGGGCTAACATTTGTTGCGGCGCCAGTACCTGCGGGGCCGTCAACATGAACAACCTGGTGCGATCCAGGCTGTAGGCCGAGGCAGTGGCAAGATTTCTGAGTGCATCCGGGTGATCCACCTGTGCGGCTTTGATGGCCAGCAGGCAACGCAGGTTGTGCGCGTACGGATAAGCAAGCGCGAGGGTTTTCAGTTCCTCATACGTGATCTTTCGGAGCATCTCCGGATCGTCCACCAATTGAAAAAAACGTTCCTGCGTCACAAGGTTCTGGCTAATTAATTCGGATTTTTATTTACCAATCATTGAAAGCAGCATTAAAAATATCTTCCAGGATTTGTGGATAAATAACCTGCGTAAGCAATTGATCCTGAATACTTAAAAGTTCCTGCGTGTTGTCAAATTCGGCAAAATGCCTGAAGGTGCGTGCGCTGGGCCAACTCTTTTTGTTGTCTTTGTTGTTGAAGAACTGAACGCTTACACCAACATACAACTGATTGAGCGCCACCTGTTCTCCTGGCTTGGGGGCAACAGGTACCACTCTGAACTCCACTACTTTTCCGCTAAACTCCACATCCGCATCGGTATTTTTGAGGTTCAACCGGCTTTCCAGACGGATTTTATCCTTTAATCGCTCCGTGAACTCCAGCGGAAGGGTAGGGGGCGCCGCCGTTGCCTGACCCTCAAAATTCTGCACAAAAAAGGTATTGACATCAGGATCAATCGAAATGCCTTTGAAGGAATAGCAGCATCCGGAAATCATCCAGAGCATCAACGCCACGAAAGGCAAAATCGTAATCCTGTTCATTTGTTCGTTTGTTGTTCAAAGGTAAAATGTCCGGGCATTTACCGCTGAAAAAAATCTTTCCAGTGTCTATTGTGATTATTCCCACTCAATTGTAGCCGGCGGTTTGGTGGAAATATCATACACCACCCGGTTGATGCCTTTCACATTGTTGATGATCTCACTGCTCACTTCCGCCAGAAACTCATGCGGCAGCCGGCTCCATTCGGCCGTCATGCCATCGGTAGAGCTGACGGCTCGGAGCGCGATGGTTTTCTCATAGGTGCGCTCATCGCCCATTACGCCCACGGATTGAATGGGGAGCAGGATGGTGCCGGCCTGCCAGACCTCATCGTACAAACCGTGTTCGCGCAATTTGCCGATGTAAATGGCGTCTGCTTCTTGCAGGATGGCCACTTTCTCCGGCGTGATATCGCCCAGAATCCGGATGCCCAGACCCGGCCCCGGGAAGGGGTGGCGGTTGAGGATGTTGGCCGGAACGTGCAGTTCTTTGCCCACACGGCGCACTTCGTCCTTGAACAGGGAACGCAGAGGCTCAACTATTTTAAGTTTAAGCTTGTCCGGCAGTCCGCCCACATTGTGGTGACTCTTGATCGTAACGGAAGGACCGTGTACACTGACGGATTCAATCACATCCGGATAGATAGTGCCTTGTCCCAGCCACTGAAAATCAGGATGCGCCTCGCTTTCCTCTTCAAAAATATCAATGAACAGTTTGCCGATGATTTTGCGCTTTTGCTCGGGGTCGCTCACACCAGCCAAAGCATCGTAGAAGCGCTGTTTGGCATCCACGCCTTCAATGTTCAATCCCATGTCTTTGTATGAGTCCAATACTTCCTGGAACTCATTTTTGCGCAGCAGGCCGTTGTCCACAAAAAAGCAAAACAGACGGTCGCCAATGGCGCGGTGCAGCAGGGTGGCAGCTACGGTGCTGTCCACACCGCCGGAAAGCGCCATGATGACCTTTTCGTTGCCGATTTTCTGCTTGAGGTCGGCAATGGTTTCATCCACAAAATGCTGCGCAGTCCAGTCGCCAGAACAACCACAGATATCGTACACGAAATTTTTCAGAATTTCAAATCCTTCGAGGCTGTGGTACACCTCCGGGTGGAACTGTATGCCATACACCGGCGTAGCAAACCGGTCTTCTGCGGAACGAAACGCGGCATAAGGAATGGTATCGGAATTGCCCAATACCTCAAAGCCTTCCGGCATGCGTACAATGGTATCTGAATGGCTCATCCACACCTGGGAACGCTTGGAGATGCCGTTGAAGAAGGGGTCGTTGGAGGCATGGTGCTGCAGCATCACCTTCCCGTATTCCCGTTTGGAGGATTGCGCTACCTCGCCACCAAAGAAGTCGGCTGTGAGCTGCGCGCCGTAGCAAATGCCCAGCAGAGGCTTTTTGCCGGCAATCTGGTTCAGATCCAGTCGGAGCGCATTTTCCCAACGAACAGAGAACGGACTGCCGGAGAGGATCACCCCCCGGATGTCGTCGTTGAGTTCGGGCATTTTATTGTAGGGTACAATTTCGCAGTACACGTTCATTTCGCGTACACGGCGCGCGATGAGCTGGGTGTACTGGGAGCCAAAATCGAGGATAAGGATTTTCTGCATACGTAACGGGTGTGGCGTTGGGGTTGCTGGAGAGAAGGCGCAAAGGTATGCAAAAACCCTTGATCAGGCCAGCTTATGAAATACCCCACAGAGCCAGTTTCCGCGACTTTTCATCTGTTTTTTTTCGAAACCTGCTTTTTGGGCGGCTTCGGTAACGATGTCCTCATCGGAAAGCAGGATTCCGGAGATGAGCAGCCAACCGCCGGGTTTGGTTAATTCCGCCAGCCGGGGCAGTGAGTCGAGGATCACATGCCGGTTGATATTGGCCAGAATGCCGTCGAAATCGCGGCCTTCCACGGCATCCAGCGTGCCCAGACGGGCGATCACTTCAGGAACGCCGTTGGCCTGGTTGTTCTCGATCGTATTGAGGTACGATTGTTCTTCAATATCTACAGCTTCCACCCGCGCCGCGCCCTCTTTGGCCGCCAGAATGGCCAGAATGCCGGTGCCGCAACCGTAATCCAGGATGTTAGCGCCTTTCATAGGCAGGTGTTCAATGGCCGCGATGCATTGCCAGGTGGTTTCGTGGTGCCCGGTGCCGAAGGCCATTTTGGGGTTGATGACCAGCTCCCATTTTTTACCGGGAATAGGCTCATGAAAATCGGCCCGCACGGCGCAGTAATCGTCCACAATCACGGGCTGGAAATTGCTTTCCCATAGCTCGTTCCAATTCTGACCTTCAATCAGTGATTTTTCCCATGAAAACTCAAACTGCCCGCCCAGATCGGTCAGCAGGGCTTCGATATCCGATTCGGAGGCCGATGCTGGGGCAAAAGCCTGAAAGCCATCCGGCGTTTCTTCGAAGGTGTCGAAAGGGCTGTCTGACAGAAATGCGATCAGGAGATCTACGTTTTCCGGGTCAGTTTGGAAGGTGTATTGGAGGTAGTTCATGTTGCGTATGATTCATTATTCCGACCTGCGCTTGAACCTGGAGATACCGCCCTTTGGAGCCGGAATGCTCATGCCGCCTCCAGGAGGCATACCCATTTTGCCGGCAGGCATCTTGGAGAACTGGTGCATCATCTGCCGCATCTGGTTGAAGTTCTTCATGAACAGATTGATCTGATCCAGATTCTGGCCGCAACCTTTGGCCAGGCGTTTTTTGCGGGAAAGGGTGATCGCGTCCGGATTGGCGCGCTCCCAGGGGGTCATACTTTGTATGATGGCTTCCACGCGCACCAACGCTTTATCATCAATCGGGGCGTCTTTCAGGGCTTTGTCCATGCCGGGGATCATGGCCATGAGGCTTTTCAGATCGCCCATTTTTTTGATCATCTGCATCTGCCCCAGGAAGTCGTTGAAGTCGAACTTGTTTTGCTTGATTCGTTTTTCCAGTCGCTTGGCTTCTTCCTCATCAAACTCCATCTGGGCTTTTTCCACGAGCGATACGATATCGCCCATGCCCAGGATACGCTGGGCCATACGATCGGGGTAGAAGACGTCCAGTGCATCCAGCTTTTCTCCCTGGGAAACAAACTTGATCGGTTTGCCGACAGTGTGTTTGATGGTTAGCGCCGCACCGCCGCGGGTATCGCCGTCGAGTTTGGTGAGGACCACCCCGTCGAAGTTGATCCGGGAGTTGAATGCCTCTGCAGTATTTACAGCATCCTGACCGGTCATAGAGTCCACCACAAAAAGCGTCTCGGTAGGATTGAGCGATTTTTTGATGTTCTCCACCTCTTCCATCATGGCCTCATCTACCGCCAAACGACCGGCAGTATCCACAATGATGACATCATGACTATTGGCTTTGGCAAATGCCACGGCATTGCGGGCAATGTCAACCGGATTTTTGTTCTCGATTTCCTTATACACCGGCACCCCGATGCTATCCGCCAGTACCGTCAGCTGATCAATAGCGGCCGGGCGATACACGTCGCAGGCAACGAGCAGGGGGCGCATTTTGCGCTGCTCCTTTAGGTGTTTGGCGAGCTTTCCGCTGAAAGTGGTTTTACCGGAGCCCTGCAAGCCGGCTACCAGCACGATACCTGGATTGCCTTTTACGTTGATGCCAACGCTCTGGCCACCCATAAGCTCGGTGAGCTCTTCGCTGACGATCTTGATCATCAACTGGCCAGGCGATACGCTTTTAAGTACGTTTTCGGTACCCAGCGCCTTTTCTTTTACCCGGTCGGTGAAGTCTTTGGCGATCTTATAGTTTACGTCAGCCGCTACCAGCGCCCGACGAATTTCCTTGATGCTTTCGGCTACATTGAGTTCGGTGATGCGGTTGTTCCCGCTCAACACTTTGAACGCACTCTCTAAACGGTCGCTTAAACTTTCAAACATTGCTCTATGATGCGGTATGGGTGGTTAAATTTTTGGAGGGGCAAAGGTAGGGAACATCCGGCTTAAATTGTCGGGGCGACAGCAGACACCCCGATAATTTAAGCCTATTGGCCACCTTTACTTCTGCGCTGGGCAATTTCCGGGTCTATGCTGAGCGCTTTTTGTCGTAATTCATCCCATTTGGCCTGGTTGCCGGAGGCGGCGTATGCCAAGCCGAGGTCCCAGATGTAGCCGGCATCGTTGGGGGCTACTCCCACGGCTTTGGTAAACCATTCGATGGCTTTGGCGTGGTTGCCCTGCACGCCGTTAGCTACCCCCATCAGGCGCGCCGTTTCCGGGTCTTTAGGGTTGATTTGCCAGGATTCCTCAAAACATTTTACGGCATTGGCGAGGTCTCTTTTTTCTTCTCCGTAATACCTGCCGCCATCGCGCAGGGAAAGGGCCAGGTAGGTTTTTAGTTTTGCTTCATCGGGGGCCAACTGGATGGCTCTTCGATAATCGGCAATGGCATCTGGGAATTCCCTCAGCACAAAATGAGCGCCACCGCGGCTGATGTAGGCGTCTTTGTAGTTCGGATAAATCTTGAGGGCCTGGTCAAGGTGGGGCAATGCCTGCCGACAAAGGGCTTTTTGTTTCTCTGAATCCTTTTCTTTGGTAGCCTTGTCGAACAGTACGCCGCCACAGGCATTTTGCAGTTTGGCGCTATTGATGGAAACGTCCGCATCGGTCATGAAAAGCTTTTCGTTGGATTCCCAGGCTGGGTTGCGCAAAATGGTTTTGGCAGAGAAAAGTACAGCGACGATACCAAACAAGCCGAGACTCAGGTTTTGATTTTTGGCAAACAATTTTTGCAGCACCAAACCCATCAAAAAACAAAAGCCCACGGAAGGCATGAACGCAAAACGCTCGCCCATATTGGTACCAATGGGGAACACCAGGTTGGAAACGATGCCCAAAGGCAGCAGGTATAACAGAATTCCGAACGCTACCGGATCTTTTTTTGGAATACCGCGCACGGCCAGGTAGGCCATGCTGCCGTAAAGAGCCACACTCAACAATACCTGCAGGTCGGCAAAGCTTTTGATATCAATTTGTCGGGGATAATAGTCGTGGGTCAGCGGATGCGGCACAAACAGCAGTTGGACGTATTTCCACAGGGTGTACATGATGGTGGCGAGTCGCTCGGCCGGGGCAAATTTGACCCATTGGTTGCCTTCCAGTTTCAGGAACGGATTGTTCATCAGTTCCATGGGCTCCCCCCCGAACCGCCATTGCAGGATGCTGCCACGAAGCAGGAAAAACAGGATGAAAGCGCCAAAAACAGGCAATGAAGCCTTTAGTACAGACGAAGTGCTGCCTGTATGCGACCTGAAAATGGCCAATGCCAAAGGAATCAGTATTACGTAGGCTGCCGCATTCTCCTTGGACAGGCAGGCGATCAAGAAGGAAATGCCTGCGGCAATGGTCCATTTGACCTGTTGGGTATCCCAGGCTTTGAGCGTGAAATAGAGGGCGCCCAGGCAGCCCAGGAGGGTCAGTATTTCATCGCAACCTTTAATATTGGCCACCACCTCGGTATGTATGGGGTGTACGGCAAAAAGCAGGCTGGCAAACCAGGCCACCATAGGGGCTGCGGCTGCCAGGGAGTTGCCAGGAATAGTTGTTCCGTCAGGGGCCATCAGCAGTAACAGCGTCCGGTACAAGGCCACGCAGGTAAAAGCAAACAGCAGGACGGTGAAGAGGTGGAAGAGAAAGGGACCGGTGCTGATCTGGTTCAAAAAGGCGAACAGCACCAGCGTCATGGGGCGATAACGACCGCCGGAAACCAGGGTTTCCTTTCCTTCTACTTTAAAAAAGCCAAAAAAGGTGTCTTTCGACATAATGCCGCCAATGCCGCTCACCCCTTGCTGGGTGTACATATTGTCGGTGATCACAATGGCGTCGTCCAGTACAAACCCATGGGTGAGGGTGTTGGCGTAGAGCAGAAAGGCGACGGCAAAGATCAGGGCGCTTTGCAGCAAGGTATTGGTGAAGAAGGCTGGCGTTACAATGGCCGGAGCAGCACTTGCCGCTGCACTTGTTTTAGGCGTTGCCGGTTTTCGCTGTTGTTTCGACATGTCGGATGGTTTGGTTGGCGAAAGAACGGTGATTTTTTTCTAATTAACCGTTTAGAGAGCCACCGGCTTTCCGGAATGCCTTGTAAGCACCCTTGCCGAATTTTGAGCCGTTAAATTCCATACCTGGCGCGAGGCGTTTCTGTTCTTCCTCAGACAAAGCATGGAAATCCCGGCATATGTTGGAACAGCAGCCTGCATATTTATCCCGGCATGTTTCGCATTGTATGAACAGGATATGGCAATAGGGGTTGGCGCAGTTGGTATGCGTATCATTTGGTTGACCGCATTGATGACAATGCGCAATGACGTCCGGACTGATCCGTTCACCCAGGCGTTCGTCGAAGACGAAATTTTTTCCAACGAACTTGTTCTTCAGCCCTTTGGCTTTTACCTGCCGGTCGTACTCAATGATTCCGCCTTCCAGTTGAAACACATTATCGAAGCCTTTGTATTTCATGAATGCGCTGGCTTTTTCGCAGCGAATGCCACCGGTGCAGTACATCAGGATTTTTTTGTCTTTATGCTCTTCGAGCATATCGGCAACCAGTGGCAGTTCTTCGCGGAAGGTTGTCACGTCGGGGGTAATGGCGCTTTCAAAATGCCCCACTTCACTTTCGTAGTGGTTCCGCATATCCACAATGATCACGCCTGGTTCTTCGCAGGCCTGGTTCCAGGCTTCTGCATTCAGGTGAGTGCCGGTATTGGCGGGATTGAACGTTGGGTCTGTGATGCCGTCGGCTACAATTTTATCTTTTACTTTGATGATGAGCGCAAAAAAGGATTTGCCTTCGGCTTCCACGGCGATGTTGAGTCGCATTCCCCGGAACATCTCGTAGGAGTTCATCAGAGTTTTGAACTGCTCGAAATTGGCTTCGGGCACAGAAATCTGGGCATTGATCCCTTCCTGAGCCATGTAGGTCCT
>JADZFI010000498.1 GCA_020850025.1 Saprospiraceae bacterium | reverse complement strand
TCCGTTAAAAGTGCTGAAATTTGTGTCTTGCTTAATTGCATCGGGTCTTCGTTTTTAGTAGTGTTTAGCGACCACTAAGATGAAGACCTTTTTTCATTTTACAGACACACTTTTTGGGACATTATCCGATGAAAACCTGTTTCATATTAAGATTTTTAAATGAAGAGATTGATTTAGGTATGAAGAGGGAGGGACTATTGAAGTACAATAGTCAAAAAAGCTCCTGGTGTCAAACAGGGTGGGTCTATGGATGAACCCTAATAATTAATGTGGAAAATAGCAGTATCTCCAGATGCTAAATAGATGGAGTCTTTGAATGCTGATTGCATTAACCCGATCGGAATATAATCCCAATAGATATAGGCCTTCTCTCCGGAATTTAATCTAATGTCGGAGGTCATTAGACCAGAAAATGGAACAGCAATAGGGAAATCTGGAGCTTTTATGAAAGCAGCATCTGCCCAAATTTTTTGGATGGTTTTATTTTGAATCCTGACATAAAGGGAGTCATGAAGCGGCAAATTGTTTTGACTTACCACCCGTATTACCGCATCTAAAGGGCGGAGTTTTATCTCCAGGTCGTTGGATTTGCCTTTTTCAAAATAAACCACTTCCCCCCCGAAATTTTGATCGGTTAGGTAATTTTCTTTGGAAACCATTAATCTAGTTAAGACATCTTCATAATCCAAAGTAATAATGAACTCTCCGTCAAAATTCGACTTTCCTCCACCGATCTTAAACTCTCCCGCGTCAGAGGATGTCTGATAGATAAGATAAGCATCCTTAATCAATCCACCCGTTTTATAATCTTTCACTTCAATATTTATGATAGTAGGTGGTTCGTCGGTGCAGGCGAATAGGCAAAGGACAAAGAAAAATAGCAGATGGATTCGAAAATGAAGCATGATGTTATTAAATTGAAACAAGACAAAGGTATAGTCAACATCTCGAATAAAAAAGGAAGACTTTCTGTCAAAAACGGGCCAATTAACGTAAAAACCGGAAATGCTACCCCGGCCAGGTGTATCTTGCGGCAAAAAATTGCCTTTATATGAACTTTGGAAAAGCACTTAAAACAGTCAGGCTAATCAAGGGCCTGAGTCAAAAGGAGGCGGCTGGCCTCCTGCACATAGACGATCGTACCCTTCGGGACATTGAAGCAGACAAAACCCGGATTACAGCAGAGCAAGTAGAGCAATTTGCCAGTATATATTTAGTGGTTATTACCCTGATTTACGAAATGGCAAAAGAACAAGTCCCCTTGCAAAACATCGTTCATGAAGCCAAGCGCGACGGAATTGTGGTGAATCAAAGCCAGGATGCCGGCAAAGGAGTATTTGAGTACTTAATAAATCGAATAGAAACACTGGAAAAACGAATTGCAGCATTGGAACAAAACTGATGCCTGCAAACGCTTGCACCTCACTGCCGTATAACCGCTTTTTCGTCCGGCACATCGTTAAAATCCGATACCAGCATCAACACCACTCTTCTGTTCCATTTCCTGTTTTTAGGCGCATCGGTGAGGTCGTCTTCCTCGTCTTTGTTGGCCAACAGCGGATTGGCCTCCCCGAATACCTCCATCTGTATGCGATCTGCCCGTATGCCCTTGTACACCAGGTGGTTGCGCGCTGCCCGGGCTCTTTCGGTGGACAGTTCCAGATTGTCCTGAGCGCTGCCTACGCCGTCGGCAAAACCGTGTATTTTGAGCTTGAGTTCGGGCTTGTCGCGTAGTTGCACGAAAAAGCGATCGAGAATATTTTTGGATTCCGGAGTCAGGGCAAAGCTGCCGAAATCGAAAAAGATGGTGTTGACGATTTCTCCCTGCGATGGGTCCTGATTGAAGACCATGCCATGGCGGAAATAAGGGCAGCCTACGCCGCAAAGCACACGCTGTACCTCGAGGTCAACTACGTGCGCGTAGGGAAAACCCTTTGCTACCAGGCTCTTACAAACCGCTTCGGCTTCGTCGCGGGTAGCGTATGATCCGGCAACGTACCTGTACAAGCCCTGCTGATCTGTGGTTTCTATATAACGTTCCACCCCGCGTTCTTTGAAATAGGCCGAGGGGATCTGTTCGTTGAATGCCGCGATCTGTACCTTGAAATTCTGTGCCGATATACCGGAACTACACAACAGCAAGACAGGAAAAAACAGGCGGATAGCTAAACTTTTTATCATGAGATTTGGAAATTAGTGGGGTGTTGACGCAGCGCATAGGCCCTAAGTCACCCCTTAATCTGTTACGCGCACCAGCTTGCCGCTGGAAACCGACTTGTCTGCCCGAATCCGGTACATCAAGACTCCTTGAACAGGCAAAAGAGAGCCGCTCACACGCAGCGACTGCAAGCCGGCTTCCACCTCAAACTGGTCGGCCTGCAACAGACGGCCGTTCAGGTCAAAAATTTCGAGGTGCACGGTTCCGTCTTGCGCCATCCATACATCGAAGGAGGTTTCCCGGCTGAACGGATTGGGAGAAGGCGGGAAAAATACCGACTGTGGCCGCTCCTGCGCCCCGTGATGCAGCACAAGCGGCCTGCGCGATTCCTCCAAAGATACTTCGGAAACATAAACCTCCGGGCGAAGTTTTTCAGGATCGAACGACAAGGCTTTGGACAGCCATCCGGACTGAATGGCCCGAATTTTCAGGTAAAAAACAGGAGCATCCGGCGCAAAGGAAGCCCCGGCTCCGTCAGCCCAGAGGGCGCGAAGGGAATGAGCGTGCAGTACAAAATGATCCGGCGGCAATCCGCTCAGCTCCAGGAATTGTATTCTGTCCGGATCGGCGAGCAGGGCCAATTGCCAGCCGTCCAAACGCATATTTTCCGTAAAGCGGAAAGGCGCCAGCACCTCGGCGCCGGCTTCGAGCCAAATATCGTCGGTCTGGAACAGGATCGGTGGCGCCTGGTAGCGATCATCAGCGCCCGGCTCGCCCTGCAACATGGCAGAGCCGTTGACGTCGCCGTACTTGATGCCGATAAACTGAAGCCCCTGGAAGTTGACGTCATCTATCAGATTGGGTAAGAAAACCTGATAAGTATCTACCAGGGCATTGAAATTGGCCACCTGCGAGGGGTTGGCTACCGGGCGGGTAATGCGCCAGGCCGGCGCCAGGGGGAAAGTATCATAGATCCCCAGAATCAACTTTCTGGTTTCTACAATATCGAAAGTGGTGACGGATTTGCTCTGATTTACGTCGGCCGCCACGCTTTGATATACACTGGTGAAAGGTTCCAGTGCCAGGATATGCTTGGAGGTAAGCACCAGATCGAAGGTGGTTACGCCTACCAGCGGACCCAGTTTTCGCTCCCCGCGCACAACGGCCCGGTAATCGTTCCCGAAGGGAATGCCGTTCAGATGCAGGGTGTAGCAGGAATCTTCCACCATTTGGGAATAATTCTTGACCAAAGGATTGGCGGCATTGGGCAAGGTTTCCAGGCGGGTATTTAACCGGAAAGTATTCAGTTGTTGATTGGAAAAGGTGCGTGCGCAGCCGTTCCAGTGTACGTCTGCATCGTTGTTGCAAATACAATCCTCATTGCTGTCCTGTATCAATACGTAATTGGTGCAAACATTGGTGAGGCCGTCGCCATCCCGCACCCATACCTCAATGTTGTTGAATCCTTTTTCACATTGATCGAAATGAATGGAGTCCTGCTCCGGAAATCCCATTCCATCGCCGGCTTTTCTGATGCCCAGTTCAATCTGGTTGAGGGGGGTACAATTGTCGTTCAGAGTGAGGATAAACTGCGAAGCGGTAAACCCGATGGTGCAGTCCGGCTGATCCAACGACTGTGTTAATCCGTTGATGCACAATAAACTGGGTGGCTGACAATCTTTAACCTGAAACAAATAAGTACACTGAAGCAAATTGCCGCAGTTGTCGGTTGCCCGCCAGGTGATTCGGTGCGTTCCTACCTGAAAGGTTGCATCAACAGTATCGGCTGAAGACTGGATGTCTACCACATTGTCGTTGTTGAGGTCAATACGGTAGGAGTAGTTGATGTTCGGGCTGCCGCAATTGGTTACAGCTTTTTCCGTCATGAATGCTTTACCGCCGGAGCACCCTCCAAAGGTCTGGCAAAACGTCTTATCACTGCAATCCGTAATCCAGGACATTTGCTGCGCCCAGGCATTATGAGAAAAAACCAATAGTAAGAATAGTAGTAATCGATTCATGGTACGCCAATGTAAGGAAAAAATAAAAATGGAACGTACGGCCGGTAGCGCGCACTGCATCCTTATGATGCCAGGCAGAAGGCTATTGGTTGGATTACTGATCGGGGGTCTGACGATAACACATGCAAAAATAGTTCCAAATGCGCATTTCAAAGCAAATCTAAATTTTGTTTAACTTTTAGTGTAAAAATAATTAAACAAAATTAGGATTGCTCGTGTTTAGGTCCGAGGTTTGTAGAGCCAATGCACATTGAGTTGCATCCGGCTACCCATCCAACAGCTCAACCTTATTGCCGTTTTGAAAAAAGTTATTGTCATTGGTTCCGGATTTTCCGGTTTGTCTACCGCTGCCTGTCTCGCCAGGGAGGGTTTCCACGTTACTATCCTGGAGAAAAATGAAACCATCGGTGGCAGGGCCCGGCAATTTGAGGCGGAAGGCTTCGTGTTCGATATGGGTCCTTCCTGGTATTGGATGCCGGATGTGTTTGAGCAGTTTTTTGCTCTTTTTGGCAAAAAAGTTTCCGACTACTACAATTTGGTGCGCCTGGACCCCTCCTATCAGGTCATTTTCAAAAATCCGGATCAACCGGGAGGGATCAAAGACGTGGTGGAACTTCCCGCCAAAATGTCGGAACTGGAGCAACTATTCGAGAGCATCGAACCGGGTAGTGCCGCCAAACTCCGGAAATTCCTGAGCGAGGCCGAGTACAAATACCGGGTGGGCATGGGCGAGTTTGTGCACAAGCCCAGCAACAACATCATGGAATTTGCCGACCTGCGCATCCTGATCAGCTTGTTCCGGCTGCAAATGTTCACCTCCCTGTCAAAGCACGTTCGGAAACTATTCAAAGACGAGCGTCTGATCCAGATCCTCGAATTTCCTGTGCTCTTCCTAGGCGCTACTCCGCAAAACACACCGGCACTGTCCAGCCTGATGAATTATGCCGACATGAGCCTGGGTACCTGGTATCCCATGGGCGGTATGCACAAAATTGTGGAGGCCATGGCCGATGTGGCCCGCGAACAAGGGGTAACCATCAAAACCGGTCAGGAAGTAGCTCATATCGAAACCTCCAACGGAAAAGTAACCGCCGTCACCACTACCGACGGCGCCCGATATCCTGCAGATGCTCTGGTGGGCAGTGCCGACTACCACCACATTGAAACACGCTTATTAAGCCCCGAAAACCGAAATTACGACCAAAAATACTGGGATAAACGCGTGATGGCGCCCTCCAGCCTGCTTTGGTATGTGGGCGTCAACAAACGCATCCCTGGTCTGAAACACCATAATCTGTTCTTCGATGAGGATTTCGGCGTACACGCCGAGGATATTTATACCAACCCGAAGTGGCCGGCAAAACCGCTGTTCTACGCCAGCGCGCCTTCTGTTACCGACTCCTCGGTAGCGCCTGAGGGCTGCGAGAATCTGTTTTTGCTCATTCCTGTAGCGCCCGGACTCGAAGATACGCCCGAGGTGCGCGCCAAATACTACGACATGGTCATGGAGCGTCTCGAACGCTTCACCGGGGAAGATATCCGGTCGCATGTGGTATATGAGCGCAGTTTTGCGCATGCCGATTTTGTGAAAGATTATCATGCTTTCCGGGGCAATGCCTACGGCCTGGCCAATACGCTTTTGCAAACGGCCTTCCTCAAGCCCAAAATGAAAAGCAACAAACTGTCCAACTTTTGGTACACCGGCCAGCTCACCGTGCCCGGCCCGGGGGTACCGCCTTCCATCATCAGCGGCCAGGTAGTGGCTGCCGAGCTGAAAAAATGGAGCAAGCAATAACAGGCACTTAAACCAACTACATAAACAACCTGTCGTCGAAAAATGAACCATCTCGAACTATTCCAAAGTACCTGTACCGAGTGCAGCAAGCTCATCACCCGGCGTTACAGCACCTCCTTCTCTTTGGGAATCAGGCTGTTTCATCCAAAATTTCGCACCCCCATCTACAGCATTTACGGGTTTGTGCGCTTTGCCGACGAAATTGTGGACACGTTTCACAATTATCCCAAGGCCGAATTGTTGCAGCGTTTCCAGGACGACACCTGGAAGGCCATTGAGGAAGGCATCAGCCTGAATCCGGTACTGCAATCGTTTCAGGAGGTAGTGCGCAAGTACAACATCGAACGCGAGCTGATCGAGGCGTTTCTCGACAGCATGGCCATGGACCTCACGGAATCCAGTTATGATGCTGCTCGGTACAACGAATACATTTACGGCTCTGCCGAAGTGGTAGGCCTCATGTGTCTGCGCGTGTTCTGCGAAGGCGATGATGCCCAGTATCAGCGCCTCAAGGAACCTGCCCGCCGCCTGGGCGCCGCTTTCCAGAAGATCAATTTCCTGCGCGACATACGCAGCGACCACGAAGACCGCGGACGAGTGTATTTCCCGGGGGTGGATTTCACACGCTTCACACAGGAAGACAAATGGCAAATTGAGGCCGACATCAAGGAGGACTTCGATGCAGCCCTGGAGGGTATTCGCAACCTGCCCAAAGGCTCACGCCTGGGGGTTTATCTGGCGTATAAGTACTACACACACCTGTTTTTGAAAATCAAAAGTGCTCCGCCACAAAAAGTGGCTCAGGAGCGTTTCAGGCTCTCCGGCAAACGCAAAATGTACCTGCTCTGCAGCTCTGCATTACGGCATCAGCTGGGGGTGTTGTGATGTTTTTTTACCGCGGAGGCGCTGGGACGCAGAGAGGATGACTCCGCGCCTCCGCGCCTCCGCGGTAAAAAAATAATCACCAATGCCAGTTCGCTCCGATGCTCAGGTAGGCAAAGCCCTGTTCGTTCCAGTTCCCGCCATTGTTGTAGATCATATTCAGGCTGCCCTCCAGGGTGAGACCGCGCCATACGCGGTATTCCAGGCCCATAGCCATGGGGATGTACCAGTTGCCGTTTCGCTGGAAATAGTTTTGCACGCCGTCGGGCCGATATTCGAAGGCGTAATTCCCCATGCTGAATCCGGCTTCCAGAAAAGCGCCGATGCGGTTGAGCGCCCTGTTGCTCAAGGGGTGTGGATGTAACAGATAGCCGCGGGTCCACACGCCGGCCATGTAGAACGACTGAAAATCGGTTTCAAAATTGCGCGCCTGGATAAAACGGGATTGAATGCCCGCATACAACGAGGGGGTGAGGGAGATCCCGGCCCTCAAATTGGTGTAATGTTCGCGTTCAAAAAAAAGGTCGCGCTCCTCTCTGAAATTTTCTGCATATCCGTAATGAACGCCCAGCAGCAGCCTATCGGCAAAGTCGCGCCGCGATTGGGCAGATGCCAGGAAGGGCAAACTGGCCAGTAAAAGCAATGTCCAGATAGATTTGGTAGTCATGGCAGATTTGGTTTCGCACAGATTTGGTTTCGCACAGATTTGGTTTCGCACAGATTTTACACAGATTGTTTGCACAGATTTTACACAGAAAACCTTCTAAATGACAGCAATGACCCTAAATGACTCTCTAAATGACCCTAATCCCCACTCTTCAACACCTGCTTTAACGCTTTTACGCTGGCCTGGTTGTCGCCGGTGTAAAATGCTTCGAAGATATCCAGTTTTTCGCGACGGCTCAGGTGAAAGCTCAGGGAGGCTTCCCGGTTTTTGCGCACGGGTCGGTAGTGGAAACGCACCACCTCCAGCATATTGCCTCCCATGGCATCGTTGAGCAGCGCCACGGCATTATCCTGCTCAAAATCCTGAATGTCGGTCATATTGCCACCAGCTGCTTCTGCCGGCGTTAGCAAGGCTTCTATCACGCCCTTGTCGTCGCTCGTAGCAATGGTGTGAATTTTATCCCAGCTGCGAATCTGCACCAGCACCACGCCACCGGTATTTTCCCGGATCCAGTCTTTAAAAACGTGCACAAAACGCACCGCCAGACCAATGCCGTAGTTGTCGCGGAAACCGGCATCCAGGGCCTCCACCGAAGGCTGGGTGGGCAGCCACACATTGGGCAGGATGAAGGGGTAGGTACAGCTCATGCGCATGGCGGAGCTGAAGGCCAGACTGTCGGCCTGTTGTGCGGCAAAAAAGCGACCGAAATCAATGCCGTCTATCTCCATTTGGGCGGACAACCGGCCAGCCTCGGGCTGCATCAGGTAGCTTACGCCCTGCGGACTGATGAGCATTCTCCGGCCATCGTTCAAGATGAACGGGCTGGCAAGAAGCATCGGGATGGTGGCTTTTTGTTCCGGCTCGCGGTATTCTGCCAGCTTGCGGGAAAAGAAACCATGGGTGTTTTCATTCAACTGGTGTTCAAACAGGTAGCCGCGGTCTTTGCGGTAGGAAAAATTGCCCGAATTGAAACTGGAGATGGGGAAAAACAGATCGTTGGCTATTACCGCGAAGCTGACGGCGTTGAGCAAATCCTTGCCCATGTCCTCCAGCAATGCCGGATCCTGTGGCGCCAGGCGGTCGCCCTGCGCATGTCGGAGCATGGCTTCGCGCACGTGCGCTGCGCCCAGGAGCCCCCCGGAAGCGCCCGTGATCATAACCGTTTGCCGGAGCAGTTTACCGCCGGTGGCTATGTCGGCTTTCTGCATGGTTTGCATGGTCCAGAGCGCTGCGCGGTGTCCGCCGCCACTGGCGCATACCAGCACCAGCTTGGGTTTGGGGTTTTCGGCGCTGCGGTTTTTGGCCAGCCAGTTTTCCAGGATTTGCAGGGTAGCAGCTTTGTCGGCCTGTATATGCTGGGGTGTGGCTATTTTTTCAAATGCTTTGTAATCGTAAGGAGCTCTGGTTTCGCGGGTGTAATCGAGCCCGTAAGCGCGGTTGCGGTAATTGAACAATCCCCAGCCGGTGAGCACATCCACGGCCAGAATAACGCTCAGAAATACGGCCGTTCCCCATTGCCGGAACCAGAACCGGATAGCGCCATATAAGGCCATCACGATACCTGCCAGCAGAAAAACGGTGGCCCCGGCCGGAATACGCGCCCATTCATTTTCCATAAAAATGCCCTGCGCCATGAGCAGAAACAAGGCTACAATGAGCACCACCACGGCATTCCAGTGGTTTTGCCGGAATACCTGTTCCAGCACCTTCGGATCGTAGTGCGACACGCTGCGCACCAGGCGGGAATGACAGCGTTCGGTCAGGTAGGTGTCCACCCGCCACCGCGTTACGCCTATCTGGATGTCCTGCACACTCGGCAGCCGCTGGCGAAACAGCACGCGGCAGCCCAGGCGGGGCGTCCATTGGAGGTTGAAAATATCCTTGTTGGTGAGGTGAAAATAGGCCGCGAAAATGCCGGAGGTAAACCCCGTTCCCAGCATAAAACCGGCTATGTTCCAGGCAATTTCCCGACTCGACGTCAGTTCGTCGTGCCACTGAAACCAGGTGGTGCATACCAGCCAGACGGCCAGAAAACCCATGGGCACCAGACTGTTGTTGAGGCAATACTTGGTAAACGGCGCGCCCAGGGTAGCCAAAAACGGGAATCGGTTGGAGCAGAGCAGGTACGTGGTGAGGTGCCACACCATCACCAGGCCGCCAAAGGCTATGCCGCTGATAAAAAAGCTCCAGAAATTCACCAGACCGTGGTACTCCGGCGTGAGCATCAGGTAATGCATGCCGAAGAATTTGCCCGCCAGCCCGGCGCTAAAGGCTGCCAGAATGGCCCATACCACCAGCAGAATCAGATGGCTGCGCAGGTGTAGCACAGCCAGCCGAACAGGAAAAGAGTAGTATATCTGGCGAAGGAGGGTCATGAGATGTTGGATAAACGCAAAGTTGCGGAAAAACGTTGCAAAATAGGACGCCTACGACTAAGGGGGCAAAAAAAACAGCCCCGGTTGCATCGCTGCAACCGGGGCTGTTCGTCTGTAAAAAGCTAACCTTTATTTAGGTGCATTTTGTTGCTTCAAGGTTGACTGAACGCCCTGCTGTTCCTTCTGCTTGCGGCGCATCTCCATCATACGCTCCATTTCGGCGCGCTGTTCAGGAGTAGGCTGGTTGGTGAGACCGCTTGGAGAAACACGTGGCTGTTCACCCGGAGCTGCAGGCTTTCCGGCATCAGCAGGTTGGCCCATGCCTGAATTGGGCGCCGTCATTCCGGGTGGGAAACGGCTGTCGCGAATCTGCATTTTGATGTTGTCGCGGCTGCTGCTTTGTCCGCCGCCATGGTTGCCCAGGATCGGTGCAATGGCCAGACCAACGAGGCAGGTCAGCTTGATCAAAATGTTCATAGACGGCCCGGAGGTGTCTTTGAAAGGGTCGCCCACGGTGTC
>JADZFI010000497.1 GCA_020850025.1 Saprospiraceae bacterium | reverse complement strand
GCCGATATGCGTCATAAAAACCGGAATTCCTTCGCACTCGAATCTCAGATCCAATGGCAACTCGCTTCGCAACGTGGCCCCATCAATATTGCCGTACACACCACGCAACGGCTTAAAAGCCTTCAGTTGATCCCAAACCTGAATATTGCCTACATCCCCGGCATGCCATATCTCGTCACAATCCTCGAAATAAGTGAAGACTTTTGGATCAAGATAACTGTGTGTATCAGATAGTAAACCAATTTGCATCATTTCCCAATGTTTTAGGTGCCCTTCCCCACCCTATTCTACCATAAGATTACATCCCC
Source organism: Saprospiraceae bacterium (assembly GCA_020850025.1). Taxonomy (GTDB): domain Bacteria; phylum Bacteroidota; class Bacteroidia; order Chitinophagales; family Saprospiraceae; genus M3007. The sequence continues at coordinate 3,490 of JADZFI010000497.1, read as the reverse complement.
GTAATTCCGCAGCATCCAACCGGCCAAGCACCTCAAAGCTTCCATCCTCAAACATCCGCCCGATATCTTCCGTTTGAATAAAGCTGCAGGTGTCAAAATTTGCCAGATCTACGATGTTCAACACCCCCGTTTTTCCCACACCTGCCAGGGCAAAGGGATCGTTGATTTCGGTGGTAAAGACCCTCATCGTGCTGGCCGGGTAAAATCTCGACCCGCCTTTGGTGTATGCCTGAGAAAAGAGTTCCGTCATACCGTATTCCGAGTATATGGCGGATACCCCAAAAGCTGACTTGAGGCGTTCCTGTAGCGTTTCCCGAGTAAGCTCCACCCGCCGGCCTTTCATGCCTCCGGTTTCCATGATAATCACGCCCTCAAGATCCAAACTTCCATATTCTGCGAAATCAAGAAGCGCAAAACTGACCCCAAAAAGAATGATTTTATAGCCATGTTTCCGGCAAATCTTCAAAGTTTGTCCAAGTTTTCCAAAATCATTCAGGAAAAAGCCGCTCTCCGTATACTTCGAACGCTTGATCAAGGCATCCACCATGGCCACAAGAGAGGAACCCTGCCTCTCCAGATAGGAAGGCAAAAGGCCTAAGATCACCCAGTCTGATGGATCGCCAAATGCTTGCTCAAACCCGCCCAGCGCATTGTTGAGGTAAACATTCCGATCCCGAACCAAATGTTGCGAATTTTGTTGGCCGGTTGTTCCACTGCTGGTAAATATGATGTCGGACTCCCAGATGCCGGTTTTTACAGCATGACTTTTGAAGAAGGAAATGGGCAAACAAAGATGCGACGGGCGATCCGAAAGGTTTCCTGTCAGGGCAACAAATTGGCAATATAGCGCATTATGGTTAAGTTGATAGGCATAAACTTTGTCTTCCAAAGCTTCAAATGGAAGATCGCCTGGACTGTCCAGTATGGACAATATTTCCGACCGCATAAAAGTTTCCATCTTCAACAAAAATTGCCAATTTTGGGTCTAAATAATTCCTTATGATCAAAGTTCTGCGAATCAGCCTTTTTCTTTCGGCCATTTTCATGGCTGCTTATTGCGTTCAACCTCCGGATTATTCCGATGTGCCGGAAATCAAGTACATCGGTTTGTCAAAAAATCTCATGAACCAGGGAGAGGGTTATACTGATTCCATTTTTGTTTCCTTCTCGTTCACAGATGGCGACGGGGATTTGGGTTATCCGGAATCTGATCCAACGGCCAGCGTGTTCATCCGGGATTCTCGCGATTCTTTCCCCAAGCCTCCACTACAGCTACCTTACGTAGAACCTCAGGGCGCCGGCAACGGCATTTCCGGTGAAATTACCGTAAAACTACCCACCACCTGCTGCATTTATATTTCCCCGGAAGGAATTCCATCTGCCTGCGACGATGTTCCGGCCCAAATTCAGTTCGACAGCTTTTATTATTACATCAAGATCCGCGACAGAGCAGGACACGAGAGCAATGAAATAAGAACCGATGTCATTCGTCTTCGTTGTCAATGACCGGCCGGAAAAAGCTGAAAATGGTTTTGCCGTAATTCCTCACATCCACCAGATGTGGGTGGTTTAGAAAATCGTGATGGGGGTTGTGTTCCAGCACAAAAAGACCATCAGGTTTCAACAATTGCTTGTTTAGGATCAGATCGGGGATGGTATCAATCGTCGGCAAGGCATAGGGCGGCCCGGCAAAAATGTAGTCCCACTGGCTGTTTGCGGATTCAATAAAGCGGAACACATCCATTTGGAATATACTTACCTGGGATTCAATGCCCAGTTTCGCTACTGTTTGCCTGACAAACTTTACCGCCTGGGGAAATTTGTCTACATAGGTCACCTGCTGACATCCCCTGGAAACGAATTCATAGGAATGACTGCCAGTGCCACCAAACAAATCCAGCACTCTGGCAGACTCAAAATCCAGTATATTGTTCAGGATATTGAACAGCGCTTCTTTAGCATAATCTGTAGTGGGTCGAGTCGGCCAATTATCGGCAGGCGGATCGAATCTGCGTCCCTTGAATTTCCCTCCAATTATTCTCATATTCAAACAGTTGAAACATCAAACCAAAAATGCGCAGGCAAGTTTTGGGCCTCCGGTGGCAAAATCAATCCCGGCTCAGGCTTGAGTAAGGCTATTGTCCTAAAATAACGCTGCAACAAGCGGTAAATCTCAGAGTCTTCTGCCAGTGTACCTGAAATATTCAGGGGTATGTGAATCGGGTTCAGGTCAAATTGCTTGTAGGCCAAAAGCACATAGTACAGCAAATCACTGGGCTTGGAAAAATTGAAATAATTGTAATACGCCAATTGCCCCCGGTCGAATACAAAGACCTGAAGGCCATGACCACGGATATTACAGAAAACACCGAAGGTATCAGTTGGCGCCTTGGTTGTTAAAGCATTAATGAGTGCCTCAGCGAGATGCATACACTGCTTTGAATGAAAGTAATGCCCGATCAAGCCATATACCTCTGTTTTCAGGGCCCAAACCAAATGACCGCCAATGGAAGCAATTGGAGCATGCCCGAAACGGTACTTGTTCACATCCTTCAGTAAAAGCTTGAAATAAGGGGCAAGGTCATTTGACTCAAAGAGCCGCTTTGGGACCAAAGTGGCCTCCTGGGAGGAAAATGCACAAATCCTGGAAGCGAAATTCCACCCGAGGCACTTTTCCGTCCCTAACAAGCCTCCTAATGTGGTCGCAAAATTGGGATTGGGATTTTCTGATGCCGGTAATTGCCAGGATCTAAGAGCCAGAAGTTGATTGCCTCTCGAAATACATAAGGTGGCTCCCTCCAAACCGACCACAAGCTTGAGGTTGGCAGTAGAGGCGTCTTTTTCCTGTAAATCGTGGGCTTGAAATGAATAATATGGTATCAAAACAAAAGCCGGAAGTTGAATCCGGCTGCAAAGATGCAGTACCTGATCAAATTTCCGGCTTTAATGTTTCGATGAAAAGCGATGAAACCTTATTGTTTTGCAGCAGGGGCGTTTGCAGCAGCCTCTCCAATTCTGCAGGAGCCATTGTAACGTGCCCCTTCATCAACAATCATGGTTTTGGCAGTGATATTCCCTTCAATAATGGCGGAATCCATCAGGTGAAGCGCCTCCTTAACGTGAATATCCCCTTTGATCTTCCCCTTAATTGCAGCATCACGGGCCATAATATTGCCCTGCACATAACTTCCGTCGCCCATGACAAAGCGCTTGTCCACTTTAACCTCCCCGTGAATAGCGCCGTCCAGCCGGACATTTTCTCCGCAGGCAAATTTGCCCTCAATGGTGGTTCCTTTGGCAATTACTGTGGTGGCGGCCCCGTCTTTGTCTTGCAAAGCAGAAACACTGGAAGCACTTGATTTTGAGTCTTTTGTACTTGAACCAAACATAATGTATCTTGAGTTTTTCGATTTGAAACGGTGTCAATCAAATAAAAAGATTAACTATTGTATCTCCTCACAAATAATCGTGCCAAAAATTCCCCCTATTT
>JADZFI010000496.1 GCA_020850025.1 Saprospiraceae bacterium | reverse complement strand
TTTCAATCTTTACCCCGAACTAATGACTTTTTCTTGCAAAAAATATCCCAACATTTATACTAAATAATGACCGCTAAGAAACGTATTCACCCGCCGGCTCACTCGTTTTCCAAAATAAAAGATATCTGGCTCGAAGTAGCCAATCCCGGGTTTGTGCACCGACATCTCGGCGAAGAAAAGGCCGACTTCTTCCTCGGCCGAAAAAAAGCCAAAGAACGGCTAAAAACACTGCTGACACGGTCTCAATCACCTTCCGGAGCCTATCTGGTGACCGGCTTCAGAGGCATGGGAAAAACCAGTCTTGTTCATGAAGTGATCCGCGAAATCGCACCGATAAAACACTATAAAACAGCCTCCATCAGCCTGTCGCAAGACGATATCCGCGATCTTGATGTGCTTCGACTGATAGCGCGGCAGTTGCATCAGATATGGCGTCAAAACCACCTCTATTTCAACCTGTGGCGTTCCTCCCTTTGGATTTTGCTCGGGTTTGCCTTACTGATTGGCATGTGGCTATCTCCATTGACCATCGATTGTTTTCCTTTATACCTGCTCGACAAACCGTTTTGCGATTGGCCGAAATACAGCACCGGAATTTTTTTAACGGCATCCGGGGTTTTAACTTTCGCGTTGCTGCTTATCAGGATGGCCCCCTTTCTGTTCAGACCACAACAAACCTACCGGAACATCAGCAAACGCCTTTCCTTTCTTAATTCCCGACTCGACGCCACCGTGACCCTGGAAATGAGCAATTCCATGAGTTCCAGAACCGGCGCAACAGAGATTAACCAGGGAAGCAAAAACACACGCAGTTTCCCTGTTGCTACCGCCAAGGACATTGAAAAAGAGCTGATAGACATCCTAAATGATATTCACCAATACAGGCAACATATAAACTTTTTCAAAAGCTTGAAAGAGGTACCTGAATTCGTCTTTATCCTGGATGAACTGGATAAAATAGAACCCGAATTCATAGTGGCACCGGCACAATCCTCTGCCGACTCCCACCTGGCGACCATTTCCCGAAATGCCCAGCGTCGCGATACCATCGATCGCCTGCTTTCCAGCATGAAAAGCTTCCTGAATGAAGCCAAAGCAAAATTCATCTTCATTGGAGGCCGTGAAATGTACGACGCCGCTCTCGCTGATATTGCCGATCGCGAGACCTTCTATGGCAGTATCTTCCATGCCGTCATTTATATCAACAGCTTCTTTAAAGACAAAATTCAACACCGATCAGGCATTTCCCGACTCACTGAAGCCTATCTGTGCCATATGCTGATTCCCGACTGGTACCTGGAACCCTTTATTGAGGATTACTATGCCAAACATCCGAATGAGCCGCGCATTGATCACGACGAATGGTACAGTCTCGACACACTCTATCATTACCTGATAGATGCCAAAAACAGCCGCCCCGATCAAGAACCTAACTTCAAATACTGGAATGCACGGCTACAAATAACTCCCGAAACCTACGGGGAACGCGAAGCCGCCTATAAAATCATATACCTGCTGCAGAATTACATCATCTTCCTCACCTACCGCAGCAGTGGAACACCCAAGAAATTGGCCGTTTTGCTGGAAAGCAATATTGTAAACGGTTCAGCAGACCGAACTCCAGGGCATGGCTATATCAAATCCTATTTGTACGACGAATCTCATGCGAACGACCTGGCGCTGTTCATTCCTCAGGTCCCAACAGAAAAAACATCACACCCCTGGTGGAAAACAAATCAAACCCGGACGCCTGCACCCAGCGCCATTTCATGCGAAGGCAGGTTGTTTCTGAAATTCAATTTCAACCTCCAATATGAAATAGGGCTGACCTCCAACCTGTACCGACCGTATGTGATCATCCATAGCCGACACATGAAAGCACTGGGCGACAAACTCCTGTTTTCGTCTACCTACATCATGGATTACATCCTGAAATTCCACCCACACGGATTCTCCTGGCGAAATCTGGAAATGGTGCCCGACATCATCCTGACCAACAAAGACCCCAATCTGCGCGCCTTTATGCAGGAGTTGGTACAATTCCTGTCGCGCATGTACATACGCGAGACCATCAACGGTATGTTTCAGTACCGCTTCTTCAGCAAGGTCATCAACGAAATACGCTTCTTGTCTAAAATTTCAGAACAAGGCGCCGCCGCCTTCAACTTTACACTCGACGAATCCCAGCAGATCAAGCATTACTACCGCAGTAAATTACACGAACAAATTCGTCAGCATCAGGAACCGATTCAGTTCCGCGAAGGTGAATCGCCCTACATACATTCTATCGCCTTTTTGCACAACCTGCTCGGCGATTTGCACTATTTCGACAAGGAATACGACGATGCCATTATCCACTATTCAGACGGCTCAAAAGCCCTGCGCGAGCGGGTTAAAAGTGGTGGGCTCTCCCGCCATCAGGTGGTGCTGCTGGTGCGCACCCAGCTGAAACTAGGCATGGCCCTGGAAAAAATCAGGGCCTTCGACTCGGCATATTCCATCTATCGCAGCCTGATTGCCGACACCCCTGCCCTGTTAACCGTCCGGAACGACGCCACCAACGAGCAAGGGGAAGATATGACCCTGAGCCGCATGCAACTGCTTGTTCGGCCTCATATTGCCCTCCTCGATCTGATTGAAAAACAACGCATTGATGGTATAACCTATCTGAATCTGACCAAAAACCTGAGCGAACTGAACATATTGCTGGACAAAGGCCGGCCGTACCCGATGTTCCCCACCGAAACGAATCAGGATCAGTACGATATCGAAAAAACCGACCAGGCGCGACTGAACACTCTGTACTCCGACTATTTCAATAACGTGGGCAGCGTGTTGTATTTTAAAAACATGAACTATCCGCAATTGTACGATGTCTATCACCAGGGCAACCAAGAGGCGCCCGGCCTTAAGGAACTGAAATACAATACACTGGCCGGTTTCATGACGAGGTACAGGGGAAATAACGATCATATAAACTACGACTACAACCCCTCTCTATCTGCCTATTTGTACTACCGCCAGGCCATACGTGAGCAGGTGCAAACCTTCCGGGATCAGACCAAAGAAGCCATTCGCCAGTACCCTGCTGATAAAGAGTCCAAACTGACACTGGAGGGCCTCAACGATTTGCAGGAGGCCATCCTGATGCTTCACCCGGCCACCGGATATCAGACCAACAGCATGCAACTCTTTCTGATGGGCAACCTGTTCTCCAAACTGGGCGATGCGATGCTTAGCTCAGCCGGACCGGACGTACAACCCCTGAACGCAGATGTTATCAAACTTTATGAAGGCGATGACACCCAGGAAAACATCGTCAACCTCCTGAGCGATTGCCAAAAATGGTTGGGGGAAGATAACCTGTTCGACAATGCCCTGAACACCAGCCTGATGCTCTTCAGGGTGTCCGGGCTGTTTTACCTGAAAGCCAACCGTTCCTTTAGCTGCGCCTTTCAATTCAAGAAATTTTTGTTTACCATCAAAGACTGGCTGGCGTTTTTTGGCAGAGCATGGCTCATAAACGAACCCGCAAAACTGACCGAGCGGTGCCGGTTGCTGACACGACTGGAAACCCTTCTGGTGAGCGATGAACCCCGGCCAGGCATTGCCAGCCGTTTGTTGCGCAGCATCGTTTGGTCGGCGGATGTAGCCAACCGGCCGCAGTTGATGAAATACCGGGAAATATTGAACCTCGAACGGCAACAGGATACGTTTTCCATTTACAACAACATCTCCACCAGCGCCGAAATGCGCGAGGTGGTCCTGCTGATTGAAGACATACGGCTGAAAATCAGAAGCCTGGCCGACATAGCAGAGAACCTGAACGGAGCCACACAGGAACTGCTAAACCTGGAACCCCTATCGCTGAACATGGTTTCACCCTACGATTCCATTTACAGCAAGTACCTGAGGATCATTGAGTTGCGCTTCAAGTGCGAATACAATTTTGCCCTGGTGAAAAGCATCGGTTATTCTGCCAGGGAAGGAGAAAAGTCCGGCGCCTTCTGTGCGGTAGAACTGCTCCAGCGCAATGACTTCAAAAAAAATGACAGCGATTACCTGGCCGGAACACTGGCAAAACTCTCGGATAAGCAGCAGGAAGGCCTGGAAGCCCGGGTGCTGGATTCCATTTTCTGTTTGTACGAAGTGATCCGTAGCCTTAATATTTACGGCATCAATTACATCACCAACCACTCATTTCTGGCCAATGCCCATTACAAGCTGGCCAACTGGTGTCGGGCCTATTACAACCTGCGTATGATCAGGATATCAAACGCCGGTTCCGACGAGCTGGAAAAGCGCAAGGCAGGACAGGAAATGGATCAAAAACTGATACAGCTCCTGGGCACCGACGCCCTGTATGCCCTGGAGCCCAATTACCACTGCGAACAGGCCCTGGAACACTACTACGCCGCCATGCAAACCCACAAAGGCGGCCGTTCCTACCGGGACAACGTGACCAACCTTTCGTTCCTGGAAGACGACCTCAACGACAACCTCACCCACTTCTCCGCCGCCACAGAACGGTTCCGGATCAATACGGGGGTCATTCGGGATAAAATCAAAAGCCTGAAAAGAGAGATCAAGAACTCTCAGGTGTATGATTATTGGAGTTATGTGGAGGTGTAGGGGGGGCGTTGAAATACTTGTACAAATCTGGCAGGGTTGTTTTGGGTAATGTCTCAAAAAGTGTGTCTGGCCAAGACCTTTATCCTGAACTTAAACGACATCTGTAAAATTTCGTTGAATCCGTTTTCCTGACTTGCAATTTCCGTTAAAAGTGCTGAAATTTGTGTCTTGCTTAACTGCATCGGGTCTTCTTTTTTAGTAGTGTTTCGCGACCACTAAAATGAAGACCTATTTTCATTTTACAGACACACTTTTGGGGACACTATCATTGAGAAACGGTAGTGTCATTTTGCGTGTGATTTCGTAATTTTGCCTTCAAATTATTTTTGTCATGATTAACGAAGTTAAAGTTTGTCGCAAATGCGGTTCGGAGCACATCGTGAAAAATGGTTCTAATAGTGCCG
>JADZFI010000495.1 GCA_020850025.1 Saprospiraceae bacterium | reverse complement strand
TTGAGTGTGTACGCCTTTGACAAGGATAACCAGCCCATTCTACTCGGGCAAACGCTTGGCTACGAACAGGTTGTATTGGGCAACTGGGCTACGGCAAAACCTATTTCTACGGCAGGTAATATCCGATTTGGGTATGATTCAGAGGAGAACCCCCGCTATCTGGTACAAATTGGAGTGCACCGGATGGACGATCCAACTCAACCTGCCAAGATTTACCTTTTTTTCGATCTAAAATATCCGGCTCCTTCCAGGGCTTTCTCACACCTGTTTTTCAACAGTCCCCTAAAAAACCTGCAACACCTGCCGGAGTTTGATTTTTCCATTGCCAAAAACGGAAGACTAAAAGTGGATCAAGGCCTGGTGAACATGAGTTTTATGGGCCAAAACCTGCAGTCTGGCGCTACTGCTGAATTCATTACTAACCACCATATTGATGCAGTTGCTAAAAGTGCCGATGGCCAAACAATAGCTGCAGTAGGCAGATATGCCGGCAACTGGCTGAATCAGTTGTATCTGTTTTCTATCATATTTACCATCGCCTCTCTGTGCCTCATACTGCTGGCGCTGGTGAATACCTGGGTTAGGTTCCTGCCCGGCGATTATGATTTCAGGTTAAAAACCGGGGGCTCCCTGGCACGGCGGATACATTTTTGGAACGTAACTCTCCTGGCCATCGCTTTCGGAATTGTAGGATACCTCACCTACCGCCAGTTTACCCGTTCAGCTAATGAAACCGAACTAAATGATTACGATTTTCGGGTTACTGCCATCCTCTCCAACCTAAAAGCTCAGGCTTTGGACGCCACTATATCCGACGACAGCCTTCGGCGTAGTCTGCCCAGAACAGTATCCAAAATGACTTCAAGCCTGGGGATCGATGCTCATTTTTTTGATGCTGACGGCAGCCTGATTTTTTCCACCCAGGAGGAATTGGTAAGGTTGGGGGTTCTGCCGGCTAAAATGAACCCCAATGCCCTGAATGATCTGAAAAAAAATATTGCAGGGAGACATACCGCCTTGGAGAAATCAGCTGGGTTAGCCTACCAAACCCAATACAGAACGCTTCAAAATGTTGAAGGAAAAACATTGGGCTATCTGGCGGTTCCATTTGTGGAAACACAGGGCAACAGCAGTATGGAAGTGTCCAATTTCATTGGCATGCTGGCCAGCTTGTATGTATTCCTGTTGCTGGTTGCCTTCGGGGTGACTTATCTGCTGGCTCGTTCGGTGATCCGACCGGTGAGTATGCTGACGGAAAAAGTGCAGGTACTGCGTCTGGAAGATAAAAACGAACCGCTGGACTATGTGGGAGACCCTGAAGACGAAATAAGCCAGTTGATTGGCCAATACAACACCATGGTGGACAAACTGGAGGCCTCCAAGACTCAACTGGTCAAACTCGAGCGGGAAGGCGCATGGCGGGAGATGGCCCGGCAGGTAGCCCACGACATTAAAAATCCGCTCACGACCATGAAGCTCTCCATGCAGCAACTGGAGCGCTTGTCTGGGAGTCCGGAACAGGCAGCAGCTTATCTGCGGAAAGCCATTACCAGATTGATTGAGCAAATAGATTCACTGGCTCAAATTGCCTCTGAGTTTTCCATGTTTGCCAATCTCGACATCAAAACCAAAAATGATGTGGTGATCAATGAAGCGGTAGAAAGTGTGCACGATCTCTTCAGTGAACAAAAACATGTTAATCTGTCTCTTTCCCTTCCTGAGGAAAAATTTCATATCCTGGGCGACAAAAACCACCTCATCCGGGTATTCAACAACCTGGTGATCAACGCCATCCAGGCCATACCTACTGACAGGCAGGGAGAAATAAAGGTATCGCTCAGTCGCAAAGGCAACAACTCTGTCATTCAGATCAGCGACAATGGCGGAGGCATACCTCCTGAGATTCGCGAAAGGGTGTTTGAGCCAAATTTCACGACCAAAACATCGGGCAGCGGCCTCGGCCTGGCTATCTGTAAAAAAATCATTGAAGCCCACGGTGGCACCATCAGTTTCGAAACTCGCGACAATGAAGGAACAGATTTCTTCGTGGAAGTACCTGTCGTAGCTATAGACGGTGGACGGTTGACGGTGGACGGTTGACGGTGGACGGTTGACGGTGGACGATGTACCCCGGAACTCCGTTCCGGGGGCAACAATAGCCGGTGGAACGGCTATTGGCCGCTCCACCGGCAGCGAAGCTGCCAAAACTTCGCGCCTTCGAGTCTTCGTGCCTTCGTGTACTTAACGCCTTTCAATCCATGGAGTGAAGCCCCACAACATTACCCTCTGTATCGGTAAAGAAGGCGAAATACCCCATACCCGGGGCAATTTCAGTCTTCGGAAGCACAATAGTGCCCCCGGCGGTCGGAATCCGCTGCAGGATAATGTTGAGGTCATCGCCTCCGTTCAGGTAAGCTTTCAGGCCACGTGCACCGGATGGCTCATAGCCTTCTCCACAACAAATAGCACCACCCACACCAGTTCCGCGTTCGTGAAGTAAAATTCCCATTTTGACATTTTCCATGTCCATTTCAGGCATTTCATACTCGAAAATGGACTGATAGAAGACTTTGGCTCGAGCAAAATCCAATACAGGAATTTCGAACCAGGAAAGGGCATCTTTGAATGTTTCCATAACTTAATTGATTAGTTGTTAAACTTTTTGTTGAAGCAAAGGTAGCGCATCAAGCCTCTTAAAACAAACAAAAAGTTTTATTTTTATCCAAAATTTCTTTTACTACTTTTGCCCGCACTCAACCTTGAAATTATGACACGAGAAATTCATCAGTGGTACAGTCCGCGACTCAACAAGAACATGGAAATTGCCATGTACGGCCACTATGGCTTTGCATTGCTGCTTTTACCCACTGCTGCCGCTGATTATCTGGAATACGAACGCTTTCTTTTAATTGACGTGCTACAACCCTGGATTGAAGCTGGCAAAGTGAAGGTGTTCAGCATCAACAGCATCAACTCCGAAGCCTGGTTGAATAACCGCATGCACCCTCGTCACAAGGCCATTCGCCATCAACAGTTCAATGGCTACGTGGAAAATGAAGTGGTTCCATTCATTAAAATGCACACCAGCCCGGACACGCCCATCATTACCAGCGGAGCTTCCCTTGGCGCACTGCACTCCGCCAACATGTTCTTCCGCCGTCCCGATCTGTTTGCAGGAACCATTGCTATGTCGGGTGTGTACGACCTGACCTCCTATACCAAAGGTTATTACGACGAGGATGTATATTTCAACTCGCCCGTACACTACCTGCCCAATCTGAATGATGAAAAAGTGTTGAACCTCATTCGTAGAAGCAACCATATCCACATCATGACCGGCTCCGGCGATTATGAAGATCCGGATGCCTCCCGCAACCTGGCAGGAATCCTGGCAAGCAAAGGCATTCAATGTGATCTCGATATCTGGGGCGCAGATATGCGGCACGACTGGCCTACCTGGCGCGCCATGCTGCCGTATTACGTTGCCAGCCGATTCTGAAAAATATGACAAGAGCCACTCCGAAACGGGTGGCTCTTGCGCTTTTAAATCTAATACTTCAGCACGACAAACTCGGTTCGGCGATTCATTTGATGTTCCTGTTCGGTACAATTGACCCCATCGCGGCAACGATTGCGCAATTGGCCTTCACCGAACCCCCTGGCGGCTACCCGCTTGCCGCTGATGCCTTTGTTGATGATATATATGGCAGCCGATTCGGCGCGCCGCTGAGACAACAATTGGTTGTAATCGTCGTCGCCACGACTGTCGGTGTGCGAGCGTAATTCGATTTCAAGCGTGGGATTGAGCCGCATGATCTGCACGATTTTATCCAGTTCTTTGGCGGCGTCGGGGCGAATATTCGATTTGTCGTAGTCGTACAGGATGGGTTTGAACTGGAATCCGCTGATACTCAGGTTTTCGTCGATTACGTTGACTTTTTGCAACTCGATGACGTCGATCGACAAAAACAATTTGACGTACAAAGTAGTGGTCCGGTCGAGGCCTTTTGTCGTCGCGGTACCAATGGTGGTAAAATAGCCGTCTTTTTCCCCAAGTATTTGATAATCTGTTTTTTGCGCCAACTGGAACGAAAAATTCCCACCGGCATCCGACAGCACGGAATCGACCTTCATGGTTTTCAGGTCGGTGAGGCGCACCAGTACGCCGGGCACGCCCGCTTTGGATTTGCCATCGATGCACTGTCCGCGCAGGGTGAAGCGCGGGTCGTTGTGTTCCAGTTCCGCAAACAGTTTGTCGCCCGATTGCAAAGGGCCCG
>JADZFI010000494.1 GCA_020850025.1 Saprospiraceae bacterium | reverse complement strand
GCCCGTACGAAGATACCTGATGTGCTGTGGTTGTTTTTAATTGGGTTGATACTCGGGCCGGTTTGCGGTTTTGTAACACCTGCCAAGTTCGGGGCAGTGGGACCGGTTTTCACGACTATTACGCTTATTTTTATCCTGTTTGAAAGCGGGATTGACCAACGTCTGGAGCCACTCATCAAATCTATTGGGGGTACAGCCCGGATTACCACCTATAACTTTATTGCCACCTGTCTGGTTGCGGGGGGCATCACTTTTTACTACACTGATCTGGGCTTACTGCGTTCCCTGATGCTGGGGAGCATTGTGGGTGGCACCTCTTCTGCGGTGGTTACCACACTGGTCAGGCAATTTCCGATGGGCGAACGCACGCGCACGGTACTGGTGCTGGAGTCGGCATTTTCCGATGTTTTTACGCTGGCCGTGCCATTAACCCTGCTTACGGCATATAAAATCGGAACGGTAGACGTAGCTTTTGTAACAGGCCAAATGATAGCCGCCTTCATTCTCGCGGCCATGCTTGGCGTAGCCGGGGCTTTTGGCTGGAGCATTTTGCTCAATCAAATGCGGACCCTTCAGAACACCATTTTCACCACTCCGGCCTTTGTGTTCATTCTGTACGGTATAGTGGAGTTGCTTAACTATTCGGGCCCTATTGCAGCGCTGGCTTTCGGCATTACCCTGGGCAATATTGACGTACTTGGCCCTCCCATCATGCGCAATGCCATTTCCCGGAAGCCTATTTCGTTGAACGACAATGAGCGGGCCTTTTTTTCGGAAGCCGTGTTTCTGCTGCGAACCTTTTTCTTTGTTTACATAGGAATTTCTGTTCGCTTGCAGGATTATGGCTGGATGATGTTAGGCGCCCTGATTACCGCGGTGTTGTTCCTTGTTCGCATTCCGGTGGTGCGCATTTCCGTTTCAAAAAATACATCAGCCAGAGATGCCTCTTACATGGCTGCCATCATACCCAAAGGGTTGGGTGCAGCAGTACTGGCTTCGTTGCCTGCCCAACAAGGTGTGGAAGGCGGCGAGATCATCCAGTCCGTCGTGTTTTCCATCATTCTTTGCACCACTGTTCTGACCACGGTTTTCACTATTTTGGTGGAAAAAACATTCGTGAGCAAGCTTTATATCTGGATTTTCGAACTTTTAGGTTTGAAAAACGGCAAAGAACCTATTGACATCCACGATCCGATGGACGCGCCGGAATTACCTGCCCCCGATACCGCAGCACCTGATGTGCCGGAACCATCCAAGCCGCCTTCAAGGCCGCGGCGCAGACGCAGGTCAGCCAGTAAATCCTGATTTTTTCCGCAGTATCCAAACATCCTGCTCTAGGCCCCATTGCTTTGGCAGACCCGGGATATGTTGCAAAATTTCCGCCTGAGCAGAAAACAGTTCGCGCAAATAGGCCGGCGGCTGAAAGGCCGCAAACACCCGGTGTCCTTCCACCACATTCCCACGCACCACCAGTTGGCCCCTGTTGAACTGCTCCTGCTCTGATTCGGTCAGCTTATGCCGGAAAATCTCCCCGTGGGTGGTGAGCAGCACCACCGCCCCCGGTCGACAAATGCGCATCAGTTCATCAAACCAGGCTTTGTGGTTGGGTTCGGAAAGGTGGGTAAAAATGGAGATGCCATATATAAAATCGAACATCCCGTCAGCATAGTCAGTTGGCGGATGGAGCCTGTTTTGGGCAAACTTGACGCCGGAAATATGCTCCCTGCACCAGGCAACGGTGGATGGGTTGTAGTCGGTACCATGAATTTGGGCCCTGTCTCCCAGCAGGTCCGGGAAATGCCGCACCACCCGCGCCGGACCACAGCCCCAGTCGAGCAATGTTTTACCCTCCATGGAGCCATACTGCTCCAACAAATCCTTGATCCACTCGGCGGTGCGTCTCCCACCTTCCAGATATTTCTGATAATCCAGCTGAAAGGCTTCGAACAACATATAATCCGGAGGAAAAGCTATTCCCGGATGCATTTGCGCATACCTGGCATTGCGAGTGCCAAACCTAAGCTTTTGCACCCCGAATTTCAGCTTGTCCAGCCAATGCATCAGGCCAAGTCTGCGAAAAGGGGTGGTGAGTTTTCCTGTGTTCATAATTATGTTAACGGTGGACGGCTTACGGTGGACGGCTTAGGGCTTTGGCGCCACGGCCGTACGCCGTCCACCGTAAGCCGTAAGCCGTAAATCTTGCCAGAAGTTGGGATAAGATTTGGCTACCACGTCGGGGTTTTCAATTTCCACTGGGCCAAGCATGCCCAATGCGGCAAAGGCCATAGCCATACGGTGGTCGCCGTAAGTGGCAAACCGGACGGTGTTGGCCCATGAAGCCTGTCCTTCCAGGCTGTAGAAAGTTTTATCAGGTTGTTTTTTGGAAAAATGAGGCGGCAATTTCACAAAGCTCACACCCACCTTGGCCAACTCGGTTTTAATGGCACTAATTCGGTCTGTTTCCTTGATGCTGAGGGTTTCCAGGCCGCTGAACAAGCCTGTTACACCCAATCCGGCACAGACAACTGCCAGGGTTTGGGCGATATCCGGGCACTCCAGGAAATCCCATTGAAACAGCGGTCGGGCCGGCTTGCCCGATTTTTGCAAACGGATCTCCTGTTCTCCAAAAGTGGTTTGGATGCCGAATTGCTCCATCATACGCGGCAACACGGAGTCCCCTTGCCAGCTGTCGCGATGCAATCCGCGGAGCGTCAGGTCGAGCTCATCCGAAAAAGCGGCCAGGGCATACCAGTAAGAGGCCGCCGACCAGTCGGCCTCAATAGACAAGGGTTGAGGGTGGTAAATACCAGGTTTCACCGCCACCGCATTACCCTGCCATTCTGCCTGGGCGCCAAAGTGCCGCATCACCCCCAGTGTCATATCCAGATAGGGCCTGGAAACCAGTGGCCCTTCGGGTATTACCTCAAGTCCATCGGGCAGGTAAGGGCCAATAAGCAGCAGGGCCGAAAGAAACTGGCTGCTTACATTGGCGGCTACACGAACCGTGCGGCCTTGCGGTTGCATCTCACCAATCTGAAGCGGAGGATAGCCATCCCGGCCAAGAAAACGAATGTCTGCGCCCAGCGACTGCAGCGCCTCTACCAGAGGACCAACAGGGCGCTCCAGCATTCGTGTGGAGCCGGTCAGGGTTTTTACACCGGGGCGCGTGCTCAGGTAAGCTGTCAGAAACCGAAAGACCGTTCCTGCATCGCCGGCATCAAAAACTGGGTTTTCAGGGTTTTGAAGCAGTTTTTGCAGGGTGACCGTATCTTTTGAGGTAGAGAGTCCGGACAACCATTTTTCCGGGGTTTCTCCTGCAAGGGCCAGCGCGATCAGCGCCCGGTTACTGATGCTTTTTGATCCGTCCAGCGTAACGGTAGCCCTGAGGGTTCGGCCGAGCCTCAGCGACTTTAACCCGTTGTTCGTCATATCATCATTCATCGTATCCTCGTTCATTGTGGTCCAGCACCTCCATTACACTGCGAAATGCCGCATATTTCCCATTGTAGCGCTCCATATGCTGTCGCTGAAGTTCAGGCGCAAATTCATTCTGGTATCGTATCAAATGCGCCATGTCTTTCACCGCATACTGAATCGTGTAGATTTCAGCATCGGTGTGTTCATGGTTGGTGAGGCGGCACAATCTGTATGAGATGAACATTCCGGTGATCATCACATCCGGGATGTGGGTTTCTTTCATCCAGCGCAGCCAGTCCTCATGAACGTCGTGGTCAATGGTAACAGTCACATTATAAAGCAGCATGATACAGCAAGTGCAAATTTTGCCCAAAAGTAGGGCGGAGTGCCCGTACTTTTGCAACCTATTCCTACCCACATGAGTAAAATCCTGCTTTTGGAAACCTCCAGCGAGGTTTGTTCTGTTGCTGTGGCTATCGACGGCCGGGTGACTGCATTGGTGGAAACGCCGGAAACCCTGCAACATGCAGCGCTGCTGACCATTCAGATACAGGAGTGTCTGCATCAGTCCGGATTGCCTCTGGCAGTCATGGATGCGGTTGCCCTGAGCAAAGGGCCCGGCTCCTACACCTCTCTACGGGTAGGAGCCTCGGTTGCCAAGGGTATTTGCTATGCCCTGGATAAGCCTTTGATTGCGGTAGATACCTTGCATGCATTGGCGCTGGCTTCGAAAAATGCAGATACGGGCGCAACACCTGATGCTTTGTATGTACCCATGCTTGATGCCCGGCGGCAGGAGGTTTGGCTGGCGTTGTTTGATGGCCAGTTGAAAGAAGTAGCTCCGCCTCAGCCTCTTATTTTTGAAAACAATTCGTTTGAAAAATACCTGTTAGACAAAACAGGAAGCCCGGCACTACTCCGGATTGTTTTATCAGGGAACGGCGCGGTTAAGGCAACCAGCGCTACGATTCCCAATCAAACGGTTATTTCAAATATCACGAAATGTTCGGCCTCTTTTTTGGCGCCGCTGGCAGAAGAAGCCTTTCAAAAAGCTGATTTTCAAGACATTGCCTACTTTGAGCCTTTCTATATGAAACCGCCGAATATCACTACTCCACGGGAAAGTACCCTGTTAACAAAAATATGATTGTTTTTCAATTTATTGATTTCTTTTGCCTGTTTTAATACTGTAATTAAATGACTTACGTTTAATAAATTAATTGTATATTTATTTTTCAATATTCAATCTGGCACAGTTTTTTCAGTGAAATAGCATCCAAAACTGAGACCTCTCACAATTTCAAAACATTTAGTATGGGAAAGACAAATATTGAACGGGTGTCGCTCAAGAACGGGGCGCATGATGCACACCTGGACTACGTTGAGCTTCGCAAAGCCGCACTGGTATTGCGGGCAGTAAACCACAAGCTACGCCAGAAAATGCTCGATCTGATCGAGGAAAATAAGCGCATGACCGTCACGGAAATTTACGTGAAACTGCGTCTGGAGCAAAGTGTTGCCAGTCAGCATCTTGCTATCCTGCGCAATGCGGGAGTTGTTCAAACCGAGCGCGACGGAAAGTTCATCTTTTATTCTGTGAACCGCAGCCGTATTGGTCAGATATCATCTCTGGTGGAGGAGCTGGCTGCCTGATCTTGCAAAAAAGATAATATCTAAAAATTTGGCGCTCAACGCGAGCCTTGTCGTACTCCGGCAAAGCTCGCGTTTTTTATTTATTGCACTTGTATGGTAAAATTCTGAACTGCATCTTTGCCATACCGTTGCCCTATTTGTAAGGATCCGTTTACAAAACAAATTATGAACAAACACACCCTCCCCACCATGATCCATGGGGAACAACTACGTCCGGCCGTGCGCGCCATCAAGGCATTGGCACACCCCGTTCGCATGAACATCATTCGTGTGATTCACGACAACAATGGTTGCGCCAATGTGGGAGAGATTCACACGGCGCTCAACATTGAACAATCTATTGCCTCACAGCATCTGCGGGTACTTCGACAGGCGGCCTTGGTCAACACCCGCCGGGATCGGAAATTCATTTATTACAGTCTGGATTACGACCGTATAGCCAAGGCTACCCGCGCGGTGTCGTTGTTGCGGGATTAAGTGTGGTTGTGCATGGAGGCCGTATCATAAGTTAATTTTACCGCAGAGCCGGAGAGGCGCAGAAGTTTTGATAATCAATACTATCCACCTCAGCGTCTCTCCGCCTCTGCGGTAAAACTAAAAATGCGACTTATGAGACGGCCTCAATGAAACCTGTCTTCTAGAAAAACAAACCCAGCCTCAGTGCCAGATTTCCGAAGGTGGCTTTTGAGTCTTCCTTCTGCCAGTTTCCGGGCGTTTTTTCCACAAAACCATCGCGGGTGACATCGGTGAACTGCTTTTGAAAAGCCAGACCTGCTACCAGCGTGGCGTTGGTAGCCAGTTCATATTCAATGCCTCCACCGAGGCCCCAGGAGAGCGATAGTCCTTTTACTTCTTCGCGGATGTTAACCTCTTCGAGATTCTGG
>JADZFI010000493.1 GCA_020850025.1 Saprospiraceae bacterium | reverse complement strand
TCGTCGGCGCAAATGGTTCCCATGAAACGGTTGGTGGCAAAATCAGGGGCATAGGTACCCTGTTGATAAATTTGCCAGCTACCGGCGCCAGACTTCCGCAGTTCATACCAGCGAACCGCAGCATCGCCGCCATCACCCACCTGGCCGGATACATCAGACACATGGTTGAGCACTACCGATTCATGATCGCCGAAGTTGCGGTAAGGCGCCCGGTACATGATGATATTTTCCAGAGCTGTTAACCTTGGTGCGCTCCCATCGGGTTGTTCCAAACAATCAAAAAGACCGCCTCCAAAACACACCCTTGTTTCAAACGGCGCCGGGAATACTTTTTCCGGGCCTGTAATATTGCTCTCGGAGGCATCATCCCAGTTAACGTTAACCTCCCATATCTGAAGGTGGTCCTGTCCACCATCCCAGCCATCGTCGTACACCCGGAAAATATACCCCGGACTTCCGGCAGGAGGCGGGGTTGGGCCTTCCCAATCGGCTCCGGTAGCAGGCTGATAGGCAATTGCCTGGTAATTAGGCATGACAAAACGGTACAGGTCGAAGAAAGGCTCGCCGTTCAGAATGGCCTCGCGTTCCAGTGCATAACCGGCACATTCGTTGCCTGAGGTAATTTCATTTACCGTGATGATATAGGCATTGGGCCAGATATACAGCTTGGGGTAGTCGCCAAATCCCTGGGTTTGGAAGCGGTATGCCTTCCAGGAGCCGGATGGGTCGCTGTTATCGGAAATAGCTATAAGCAGTTCGTTGGTAAAAAAGCCTTGCAATTCCATGATCAACCAACGTTCCGCATCATGATCATACTGAACAATTGGATCGCCAATGCTTCCGGAATTCACCTGGCTCCAGATGGTAGAACTGAGCATTGGACCGAAAACCGATTGCCCGGTGGTTTTATCCCATGCCTGCATCCAGGATCCGCCATTGGCGTTGGTCATTTGCAGATAGTGGTTCTTGCCGATATCGCCGGTAGGATCCGGAGGGGTAATTCCGCCTGGATCACGCAAACCCTCAATATTGTGGATCATGGTCACTTCGGGGCCGCCTCCGCGGTTGTTTGCCTTTGGGGCCGCAAGTGGGTCGCCATCCTGAGGCTCGGAATTCGGGTTATTGATCTTGTTGGAAAAGAAATAGTTCTTTTTCTGAGCCATTTTGCCCGGCAGATTACCGGGTATTGCCGTGTGAGGCCTGAGTGTCTTTAACGCAGGAATAGCGCCGAGAAATTCTCCTCTGGAAACCTCGGGAGGGTAAGCCTGCGGCGGGTCGTCCAGTCTAATGGTTTTCTGGGCCGAAAGCGTAGTTAGTCCAAACCAGCAAAAAAGAAGGGCAAGGATTTGTTTCATGTAAAGTGGTGAAATGTTTGTGAAAATCGGCAAACGACGGTGTTGACTCCGGGTTTGACCGGCCAAATTAACTATAAATTCCGGCTCGACCGGGATGCATTTTGCAAATTGGTCAATAGCCGACTTAAGTTGTATCCAATTTACGGAAAAATAACTTTCGGGTTGCCGACATATTCGAATTTTCTCACCCTCAGTCGCTTGCAGTAGTATTACGTTTGTCGAACCGCAGCAGATAACCTTAAACTTCTTCATTCCCATGGTTAAATCCACCGCCCGAATTGCCTTTTTTTTAGCACTGATCTTTCAAGGTAACCTGATTTTCAGTCAAAATCCGGACTGTCCGGCGCCTACATTTTTCAAAACATACGGCCTGGCCGACCGAAGTGAATACGCCACAGCCATTACCAATAGCCCAGACGGCCACTTGTATATAGCCGGACGGAACAACAATCGCACTTTCATTAAAAAAATCAGCCTTTCAGGAGAGTTGATCTGGATGCGCGACTTCCAGCTAAGTCCGTTTGAACCCATCAGCCCCGCGGAAATTATCGTGGATTCTGATGGTATGATCGTAGGCTGTGGCACGCAGGCACTGTTTGCCGGAGCGCGGCGCGGATTTGCGTTTCGTTACGATCCCAACACCAACACTTTCCTATGGGCGCGTCCGATCACCAGTAACAACCCGGCTTCCGGTGGAATTCTGGAAAACAATGCCGGCGGGCACTTCGTGTATTATCAAAACCCCATTCTGAACAATGGGGAATCCGATATAGAAATCCTCAGTCTGGACCGCGCCACCGGCGCCATTATTCCGGCTTTTGCCCGTCGTTATGAGTTTGTGTCTTCAGACCGGCTTTCAAAAATGATCAATGTGAACGGATCGCTGTTCGGGATAGGCTGGAGCGAGGTGGATTCCAATACCACCAACCTGCGCCGGGTATTGCTGGCCCGCTTCAATCCGGTGAATGGAGAGCCCTTGTGGGCCAGACTCGGGCACCTCGATTTCACCCAGCAGGCCGATCTGTATGGCAGGGATCTGATAGCGGATGGCGATGCGCTGATTTCCACTTACATCGGCACTACCAGTAATTTGGGGGGCAACTACCGCCTGTTTGTGCAAAAAACCAACCTTGACGGGATCATTGAATGGGTGCGCCAATACGATCTTTATTCCAGCGCCAACAAACTGCTCAATGTGCCTGATGGCTATATCATTTACGGCAATCAGTTGGGCAATGAGCATATTGTGCTAAAAATCGACAAAAACGGAGCAGTGATGTGGACCAAAAAGTTTGATTTTGGTCCTGCCGGCGCTCTCGATGAAGGAAACCAGCCGCCAAACATGGGCGCCGCTGCTGCCGATTCTCTCTATTTCGCCGGTTTGTCTACCTCCGGGGTGAACGACATGGCACTCTGGAAAATACTGACCGATGGCTCCATGGTTGATTCCTGCGATTATGTGGATACGCTTAACGTTCTCTCCACCGAACTGATCAACCCGGGAAGTATTCCCGTCGACCTGCAACATATCCTGAGCACGGCCGTGCAAACTAGTGTCAATCCGACCATGGCCGCCAATTCTTTGCCGGAGGCCCTGATCTGTCCGGATTGCAGCGATCCGGATCCTTGTCCGGAGGACAATGATTTCGTGGTCACATTTACCGGACTGGATTGTGTGAGCGGTAAAATTAAACTGGGTTTCAGCTATTGTGAGATTGACAGCGGATTGGTGTCAGATGGCCTTTCCCTGAGCATCTACAACGGCAATCCCTTCACAGAACCTGCCGACCGCCTGCTCACTATTGTACACGACTCCCTTTCGGCCCAACTAAACCAGAATTGCGCCACCGAATTGCTGGGCGATTTGACCGCTCTGCTGGGCGCCTCTAATGTGGAGGATGGCGATAAGTTATACATTGTTGTAAATGACCCGGGTAACGCCAACACCCCGTTTAGCCTGTCGGATTTCCCGCTCGCGGACCTGGCTGAATGCAATTACGCCAATAATCTGGACAGTTTCACGATTGATCTGCCAACGTCCCCTACCCTTTCCCTTGGTCCGGACCAGGTTATTTGCGCCAACCAATCAGCAACGCTGGATGCCGGACCCGGCTTCTACCGCTATCAGTGGTCGAACGGCGCTACGACCCAGACTACGACCATAAATTTTGGCGGTAATTACCGGGTAACCGTCACAGATGACTGCGGTTTCCGGCAATTCGACACCGTTTCGGTGCAGGTGAATCAACTGGCACTGATACAGGAATCCGGGTCATTCTGTCCGGGCAAATCGGTTACCGTGCGCGGCTTTACTTTTGATCAGCCCGGGATTTTCCAAAGAACCCTGGCCGGACAAAACGGAGCTTGCGATACCATTGCCAACATCAGCATCACCCAACTGCCCTACCAGGAAAAAATTGTGAACGTCTTCTTCTGCCCATTTACCACCGTAACCATCAACGGTCAGGTATATGAAGACTCCGGGCTGGTGCGCGACACGGTACCTTCGACGGATGCCTGCGACACCATTGTGCTATACTTCCTGAATCAATTGCCGCTTCCCTTTAGAACGGTGCATTTTAACATTTGCCCTGGCGATTCCGTGGTATTCAACGGGAATACTTACTACCAGTCGACCTCCTTCACTGATACCCTGTATAGTTCCGGCTTTGGCTGCGATACCATTGCCTATGTATCCATTGACCTGCTGCAAAACGTGCTGCTTTCCGACACCATTTCCTTCTGTCCTGGCACCTCGGTGGTGCTGGGCGGACAGGCTTACACGCAACCCGGAGTGGTGAACCTAAGTCTTCCTTCTGCCACCGGCTGCGATACCCTGGCTACCTACCTTTTGCAATGGCTGCCTGCGCCTTCACGCTCGGAGTCAGTAACGTTCTGCCCGGGCGAATCGGTTACCATCAACGGGCAATCCTATAATCAGCCTGGCACGGTGCTGGTTACCATACCCGGAACAGGCGGAGGATGTGATACGGTCATCACGTACACCTTGTCATACTTGAATCTTCCGCCGTCGAATTTGAGCATTACCTGTCCAAACAACATCAATATTGCCTCTACTCCAGGCTCCGGACCAGTGCAGGTAACCTTTGCCATGGCAACGGCCTCCAGCGATTGCACCTGCGACAATCTGGACATCAACCAGACGAGCGGACCGGCTTCCGGGGCCTTGTTTCAGGTGGGAAGCACCCAGGTTTGTTTCCAGGCAGAGGACGCCTGCGGTTCTGAAAAAACCTGCTGCTTCACCGTAACAGTTCGGGAAGAAGCCGCCTGCGATACCAAAACCAGCGGTTGCATCGTGTATGAACTGCTGGAGATCACAGCTAATGCCGATCAGGAGCGCACCTATCACATCCGTGTGACCAACAATGGCAGCAACAAGCTGACCTACACGGCCATTCAACTACCCACCGGTGTAACGGCGGTGGCCCCGGCCAATTTGAGCAATTACACCTCCCCGGACGGCAATGCTTATGCCGTGCGCAACCCGAATTACACGCCGTTCTACTCCATCCGCTTCAAAAGCATAGGCGACGGCATTTCAAACGGCGAATCGGATGTGTTCAGCTATACTCTGCCGGCACAATCGCAGCCTACTTTCATCAACATCATCAGCAGATTAGAGCCGCAGCTGTTCCTGTCGGCGCACCTCAATACATTCAACTGCCCGATTGGCGCCGCAAACCGGGACGCCCAAACCTGGAACGAGCTGGTGGAGACAAGTCTGACGGTGTTCCCCAACCCAACCGACGGCGTACTGTTTGCCGATCTGAGCAGCTGGCGCGACCAGGATTTGGTATTGCGTGTACTGGATGCCCGCGGAGCAGTGCTGCATCAGTGGTCAGCCCAGGGCGGCAGCGATGCACAGGCCATTCCGCCGGCGGAGCAGTTGAGTGCCGGCTTGTACTTCCTGGAGGTACAGAATCAGGCAGGCAGGCGCGAGGTAGCGAGGTTTGTGTTGCATTGAGTTTTGGGCAAGGGCTGAATATCATTTCATCCAGGTAATTTGAAAATTGAATTTTCAATTTACCTGGATGTTTTTATATTTGCAACATGATTCAGCGATTACTTCAATCAAAAATCTTGCGAGACCTATCTTGGTCACCTGTGGTCGGGATCGTCGGCTCCAGACAAGTTGGAAAGACAACATTAGTAAAAAGCCTGCACGACAAGCTGGATAAGTCGGTTTTGTACCTCGACCTGGAGCTACAAGAAGATCTCTTCAAATTAAACGATGCGCAGTCATATTTGACCTCGCATGCTAACAAATGCGTAATAATTGATGAAATTCAGGTAAAACCGTCTCTTTTTGCGCTGATTCGCGCTTTAGTAGATCAAAAACGTGAGCCGGCAAGATTTATATTATTGGGCTCAGCCGCACCGCATATTGTCAAATTAAATACCGAGACTCTAGCTGGACGGATTGCATATCATGAATTACCTCCATTTTCTTATACAGAAGTAAGCGAAATAGTTGATTTGGAAACACATTGGCTGAAAGGCGGGTTCCCAAATGCACTATTAGCGCCGGAAATTTTCATAACGCGTAAATGGCTGGATGATTTTACAGAAACCTTCATCCATCGCGATCTGGCACGCTTAGGGTTTACAGTTCCTGCGCCATTTCTGCGCAATATGCTTTCAATGGTGTCGCATTTACATGGAAATCTGCTAAACGCCTCCAATTTAGCCAATTCTATTGGAGTCACTGCCCCAACAGCCACCAAATATTTGGAATTATTGGAAGGCAGCTTTTTAATCCGCAGGTTACCTCCATATTTTGAAAATTTGGGTAAAAGGCTAGTAAAATCGCCTAAGATTTATTTGCGGGATACCGGATTATTGCATTTTTTGTTAAAAATCTTTGATTTGGAATCCCTTTATGGGCACCCTTCAATAGGGGCATCATGGGAAGGATATGTTATAGAACAAATAATAAGAGAAGCCCCGGAGTTCAGTGAATTTTTCTTTTACCGGACCCAAAACGGCGCAGAAATTGATCTATTGATTATTACCCCAAGCGCCAAAAAAGTCTGTATTGAAATAAAATTCTCCATTGCACCCGTTATTTCCAAGGGGTTCTACGCAGCAGTAGCCGATTTAAAGCCTGCCAAACAATATATTATCACACCCAGGGGAGAGGCCGTACTGCGCAGCGATGGAATTCACATTTGTTCCTTGGTTGATTTTTTGAAAGAGGAACTACCTCAATTGAAGTAATTAACAGGCCGGAATTGCGCTGCTTTTAACCTAAAGTGCTTTAGGCTACATTGGAGTAAAAGATTGAACCAGCTTGCCCAATGAATTGAAACGCAGGAACTGGAGGGAAATGTCATTTATCAACCTTAACGCATCCGAAGGAGGATTTAGTCAAAATTCCACCCGGCATCTTGAACTTATTGGGCGGATTTTATTCGAACAAGTATGCTTTCAGAACAGGAAAAAACAGCCTGAAAAGAAAAGGTTGAAAGTTAGAATGGATCCTGGAAGCGGTGGAATGAGTGATCAATCCCTGGCAAGTCTCTCGCAATAAAATATGGACCATGGCTCTCAGCGACTCACTCCGCCATAATGAAGACTCCCCTCCTATCGGGCTTACCCGCGCAGAGGGCATTGGCATTGGACGATAGACTGGATTCTTAAGGGCCTTGATCTGCAGCCTCCAACCGTAAAAAGGCTAAGATGATTACCGGAGTATGGACGTTCAATAGCCCTGGTTATCCGTTAAACGTCTTGCTGACTTCAATATTCATCCAACGTAAGCCGTCCACCATATATCGTTAAAAGTTTCATATCAGTATTTGGAATCCAAAAAATAAGGCTACTTTAGCCCTTATAATATACTATCACTAAATTATTTAACCTAACTAAATCCATGAAGCAACTTCTGACGCTTGCCTTTTGTGGATTGCTCAGTGGTGTTATGTGGGCTGCTCAGCCCAACAAAACCCCGGCCAATCCTTTCCAGGACGATCTGATCCGTCTGGATAATGAATTTGCAGCAATGACTCAGTTGGAACAATTCGTAGAGGAGCACAACGCTACCTATTCCAAACTCGCAGCAGAGAACCATGTCTTGCTCCAAAATGTAACCAGCGACACGGACATTTCGGCTTCCTTGTTGGGCTCTACAGCCCCGGATGATGAGCGACTGCTTGGTATCCCTGGTTTTTGGTGGGGATTCTGCCTGGGCATTCTGGGTATTATCCTTGTTTACGTAGCCCTTGAAGGCGATGCAAAGAAACGTGAAGGTAAAAATGCCATAATTGGCTTCTTAAACCTGCTTGTTATGTTGGGAGTGATCTACCTTTTCTTATTTCTTTTTGGGACATCTTCCAGAGGCTAATTCCTGTGTCTATGTAAAAACCGGGTTAAGCTAAAAACTCAAGGATGCAAGTGGGGTGCGTTAAAATCTGTGCTGTGGTTGTCGGCATAGCCAACAGGAATAGTATGTCACGACGTTGAAACGCCGCGCCAGCGTGTGTTGGGCATGGAAATTGGGATATTCGCGCTAGCGGTGCTTGCCCGCGCTGACGGCTTAGACATTGTAGGTTAAACTGGATCCTTCAAAGGCTTGATCTCATAGCCTCCAACAAAACAAGTCCAACGTCCATTGTCTAAT
Source organism: Saprospiraceae bacterium (assembly GCA_020850025.1). GTDB lineage: Bacteria > Bacteroidota > Bacteroidia > Chitinophagales > Saprospiraceae > M3007. Next base: position 3,417 of record JADZFI010000493.1, on the reverse strand, counting down.
AGTCCAACATCCAGGAGATCACACCTGTATCACCCCCACATTGAATTTTTCCACCGGCGCATTATTGGCCGCTTCAATGCCCATGGAAATCCAGCGACGCGTATCTCTGGGATCAATGATAGCATCCACCCAGAGTCGGCCTGCTGCGTAGTAGGGCGTGGTTTGGCTGTCGTAGCGCGCCTTTATTTTGGCAAAAAGTTCTTGTTCACCGGCAGGATCGGGCGCAGATCCCTTGTCTTTTAACGATTGCACCTGGATCTGGGTGAGCACTTTGGCGGCCTGTTCTCCGCCCATCACGGCAATTTTAGCCGTGGGCCAGGCGGCAATCAGGCGCGGATCGTAGGCTTTGCCGCACATGGCGTAGTTGCCGGCGCCATAAGAGTTGCCTATCACTATGGTGAATTTAGGCACGGTAGAATTGGCCACTGCGTTCACCATTTTAGCGCCGTCCTTGATGATGCCGCCATGCTCGGAGCGGGTGCCCACCATGAAACCGGTTACATCGTGCAGGAACACGAGGGGTATCTTTTTCTGGTTGCAATTCAGGATAAACCGCGTGGCCTTATCTGCTGAATCTGAGTAAATCACCCCGCCGAACTGGATTTCGCCTTTGGCATTTTTCACCACCTGGCGGTTATTTACCACAATACCCACCGCCCAGCCGTCAATACGGGCATAAGCGGTGATGATGGTTTTGCCGTAGTGTTCCTTGTACTGGGTGAGCTTGCCGCCGTCCACCAGGCGCTTGAGCAATTCCAGCGTGTTGTAGGGTTTGGCGCCGTTTTCCGGGTAAATTTCCAGGAGCTCGTCCGGTTCCCCGGCCGCAGGCTCGGGCTCTACACGGTCGAAGCCGGCTTTGTCGAAACGGCCGAATTTATCTACCAGCTCTTTGATGGTATCCAGACAGGTTTTGTCGTCCGGCATTTTATAATCCGTTACCCCGGAAATTTCGGAGTGCGTTGCCGCGCCGCCCAGCACCTCTTTGTCGGCCTCCTCGCCGATGGCGGCTTTAACCAGGTAGGGACCGGCCAGAAACACGGAACCGGTTTTTTCCACGATCAGCGCTTCGTCCGACATAATGGGCAAATAGGCGCCCCCGGCCACACAGGCGCCCATGATGGCCGCAATCTGCGGTATTCCGGCCGACGACATCCGGGCATTGTTCCGGAAGATGCGTCCGAAGTGCTCCTTATCCGGGACTATCTCATCCTGCATCGGCAGGTACACCCCGGCGGAATCTACCAGATAGATGATGGGCAGGCGGTTTTCCATGGAGATTTCCTGCGCCCGCAGGTTTTTCTTTCCGGTGATGGGAAACCAGGCCCCGGCTTTTACCGTGGCATCGTTGGCTACCACAATGCACTGTCGGCCGCGAACGTAACCGATCATGACCACCACACCACCGGCCGGACAGCCGCCGTGTTCCTGGTACATCTCGAATCCGGCAAAAGCGCCTACTTCGATACGGGGTGTGCCGGGATCGAGCAGGTAATCAATGCGCTCCCGGGCGCTCATTTTGCCTTCCTTGTGGAGCTTTTCGATTCTTTTCTGGCCACCGCCCTCCTGAATTTTCTCCAGATGACGATTGAGGGAAGAAATGGCCAGTTTAAGGGCATCAGCGTTCTTGGCAGCGTCTAGATTTGTGGTGGTGGACATTGATCAGGTTAAAATTTAAGGGTCGAAGGTACGTGTATAACCCAGTTTTTTTGTTGTAATATTGTACCTCAGGCAGCATTCTGCCCAAGATATTCCCTTGAACAACTTTACCTCAAAAAGGCTTAAAGAAGCGTCATAATTTTACCGCAGAAGTGTCGGAATAATAGAAAGCTTTACCACACTCAAGGCCATTTTCTGCGATCTTCACTAACCCGGCGATTTATCGCCGGGAACAACGGCCATCGTGTTTCGGGGTTTTAACAGGGCATCCATTTGAAAGATATAAACGACCTCGGAGAGGTCTAACGTTTGTAGAAAGGACCGATTTGTCGTGATCCAAAGACCTCGGAGAGGTCTAACGTTTGGGTGTTCGTAGACAGAATAAAAATGTTTGACCTCTCCGAGGTCAGAAGCACGTATAAACGGGCTGAATGCTACAAACGTTAGACCTCTCCGAGGTCGCCTTCGGCCATCATGCGTCTGCCCTAAGGGCAAACCCCAACAAAAGGGCAACCTACAGACCCGGCGATAAATCGCAGGGTTATTGAAAATCATAACTCTAAATTATACAGAACATTTAAAACTAAAACTACTGACCATGACCTTATGCAAAAACTGCGCAGCCGAGTTCGACAGCAAATTTTGTCCGGATTGCGGCCAGAAGGCCAAAACCGGCCGTATTACGATCAAGCAGGTGGCGAAAGACCTGCAAAACCAGGTGATTCACATAGAGCAGGGCTTTTTATACACCGTTCGGGAGTTAGCGCTTCATCCGGGTATTATGGTGCGCGATTTTCTTGCCGGAAAAAGGGTAAAACACGTCAAGCCGGTCAAGTTTCTGGTGTGGGCTACAGCCATCAGCTTTTTGGTGGTGAAGCTGCTTGGGTTTCAGGAATACATCATCAATCAGGTCAAAACGCAGCAGCAATTGCAGGACAACACGCCCGCCATGGAGATGGCGCAAAAGCTGGGCAACTGGATCAATGCGCATCCCAGCGTGATCATGCTGTTCACCGTGCCGTTCATCGGATTGGCCTCCTGGCTCTTGTTCCGGAAGAAAGGGTATTACTACGCAGAGCATTTCACCGCTGCCGCCTATTTGATGGGGATGATCAACCTGTTTAATATCATTGTCACCCTGATATTGACGATGTTCCGGCACCTTCCCCTTGAGCAGTTGACCATGTTAGGCAGCTTGCAATGGGTGTTTAATTTGATCTATTTCAGCTGGGCTTACCGGCAGTGGATGGACGGCGACAAACCGGCCTGGACCCGGTTCAGGGGGGCGATGGTGGTCATTGGCGGCTACATATTGATGATCCTCGTTTCGGCATTGATCACGTCTACGGTGCTTACGTTGTTCAGATCGCAGGTGGATGCGTGGTTGACGCAATGATTGGTTGGCTCGTTTTCCACGTTTACGAAACCTTAGCAGTCTTTTGATTACCCACAGAATGGGGGTTTAGTCTGGCAAATCTTACTATTAGTTACCCCATTTCCAGCGCCCGGGGGCGTAGCCCCTCAACGTTGGTAGCCAAGGTGATAGGACGAGATCCCACCGCCGCATCGCGGCAGAACATCGGTGGAATGAGTGGCTAATTTAAGTGGGTAGTTTGGCATCGGTTCCTTTTCCCGGCATTGTTACTTTTCTTTTTGCTTGCCCAAAAAGAAAAGTAACCAAAAGAAAAAAGGCAGTCTTTCCGGCAAAGCCAACGACCTGCGGGGATTGCGCTGCTTTTTAACCGCCGACCGTCTTTTTTC
>JADZFI010000492.1 GCA_020850025.1 Saprospiraceae bacterium | reverse complement strand
TCCAGCAGACGTTGGTTGCCCACGAAGTAGGTTTCTCCATCTACCACCCCTTTTACACCTGCTCCGGTAATGCTCTCAAAATCAGACACCTGCACGGTTTTTCGTGCTCCGAGTGATTCCACCACAGCGGCGGCGAGCGGGTGCTCGGAGGGAAGCTCCAGATGATAAAGAATATCTTTCAACCGTTCCGTCGGCTCCAGCCAATGAGCATCGGTCACCTTCGGTTTGCCTTCGGTGATGGTGCCTGTTTTGTCGAGCACTACCGCATTCAACCGACGGGCCACTTCCAGGCTTTCAGCATCTTTGATCAGGATGCCATGCTCGGCGCCCTTGCCTACACCCACCATGATGGCGGTAGGGGTGGCCAGTCCGAGGGCACAAGGACAGGCGATAACGAGTACGGTCACCATAGCCATCAGTCCTTGGGTGAATCCGTTTTCACCGCCCAGGAAATACCAGGCCACGAAAGTGAGCAAGGCAATGAGGATGACGATGGGGACGAAGATGCCCGCAATTTTATCCACCAGTTTTTGCACCGGCGCTTTGCTGCCCTGCGCCTCCTGAACCATTCGAATGATCTGGGCCAGGAGGGTTTCCGCTCCTACTTTCTCTGCCCGGAATCGGAAGCTGCCTTTTTGATTGATGGTGCCGGCGAAGACCTCCTGCCCGGCAGATTTCAACACCGGAACGGGCTCGCCGCTCAGCATGCTTTCATCCACGTAGGATTGACCGCTCACCACCACGCCGTCCACCGCGATTTTCTCGCCTGGTTTTACCAGCAGGATCTGTCCTTTGGCCACCTGTTCTACGGGGATGACCCGGGTATTCCCGTCATCCAGCACCAGGGTAACCTCCCTTGGCTGCAATCCCATCAGTTTTTTTATCGCCGAGGAAGTGTTGCCTTTTGCCCTTTCCTCAAGCCATTTTCCCAGCAGGATAAAAGCAATCACTACAGAGGCGGCTTCGAAATAGACGTGGCCGTGCAGCCCTCTTTCGTGCCAATAATGCGGGAAAAGTGTATTAAATACACTGAAAATGTAAGCAACGCCGGTGCTGAGGGCTACCAGGGTGTCCATATTGGCCGAGCGGTGCCGGGCCTGTTTCCAGGCGTTGCGGAAAAAATCCCGACCCATCCACAAAACCACCGGTGTGGACAGCGCCCACATGATCTCGTTGGCATACGGGATGTCCATGAAGAACATACCGATCACCACCACCGGCAGGGTAAGCACACCAGCCCAGATGGTTTTGCGCTGGAGCGCCTGAAATCGCTGTTGCTGAAGCTCCTCCAGCGAAACGTCCTGGTGCTGCGAGTCGGTGGCAATGTGCAGGTCGTAGCCTATGGATTGGACCGCTTTTTTCAGATCTTCTGTTTTGACATGATTGGGGAGGTACTCCACCATGACGGTAGCGGTAGCGAAATTGACGCTGGCCGTTACCACGCCGGGCAATCCGGCCAGTATGCTTTCCACGCTCACGGCGCAGGCTGCGCAGCTCATCTGCAGCACCGTAAAGGTTCTTTTCAGGGTGGTGACGCCGTAGCCAAGATCGCGGATGGTTTTGACAGCTTCGGCCAGGGCTTCCGGTTTGGCCGGTGAGATGACTGCGCGCTGATTGTTCAGCTCTACTTTATGGGATGCCAAAGCGGGCAGGGTGTGTAGCCCACGGTCTACGATCAGCGCGCAATGTTCGCTTTCCACGCCTTCCAGGGGCAGGTAAACGAGAGGGTTAGTTTCTGTTGCCATTGCATGAATATTTTGTTCACTGCAAAGGTGGAGGCATAGGCTCCGTGAGCTGTTACACCATTTCTGGAAAGAGTTACAGGATTTTTGGGGTGGGGTCAAATCTGGTCCAGGGGCTTTCTTTTTTCCAGCCGAATCTGCTTGAAAAAGCTGGGCGTGAGCCCGGTCACCTTTTTGAACTGGTTGCTCAAATGCGCTACGCTCGAATAATTCAACTGGAAAGCGATCTCACTCAGGGAGAGCTCATCGTACACCAGCAACTCCTTGACTCGTTCGATCTTCTGGGCGATGTAGTATTTTTCAATGGTATTGCCCTCCACTTCGGAAAACAGCGCTGAGAGATAAGCATAGTCCTGATGTAGCTGGCTGCTTAGATAATCCGAGAGATTGGTTTGCAGCTCGTTGTTCCTGTGGTGCACCAGTTCGATGATCAGGTTTTTGATCCGCTCAATCAGCCGGCTCTTTTTATCGTCAATCAGCTCAAAGCCTAATGGGACCAGCGCCTGTTCAATGGCCTCTTTTTGAATGGCAGTCAAATCCTGTTCAAAAGTAACCTCTCCCAGCTGGACACTATCTGGAGACAAGCCGAGTTTTTCCAACTCACTTTTAACCGCCATGATACAGCGGTTGCAAACCATATTTTTAATGTAGAGGATGGACATCTTGTTGAAAGATTACCGCTGCACCACCACCGCTACCTGCCAGCGTCCCGTATTTCCCTGCAATTGAAGCTGATACCAGCCGGAGGGTAAAGACTGAACGTGCAACATGGACTTTTCATTGCCAAGCAGCTCCTGATAAACGATTCGTCCGGCAACATCGGTGACCAGGCAAAGCAGTTCAGTCTCTTTGGCAGGCCATTGGAAACTCAACCAATCGGTGGCAGGATTGGGGTACACGCTTAAGTCCTGAACAGTTGGCTCCTTCTGACTGCTTGTGGCTGGAACGGCTTCCACCAGGCAGGATTTGCGGATGGTATCGGTTCCCAGGGCATTTTCTACCACCAATAAAACATCATAAACGCCAGGCTGCTGGTACGAAACGGCCGGATTGGGCAACGTGGAGATAGCGGGAGTTCCGCCTTCAAAATGCCAGGTCCAGGTGTCGGGCTGATAGGACGACTGATCCTGGAAACTGAGGGGTTGATTGATGGCTATTTGCGTGGAAGCAACCGAAAAATCGGCCACGGGGGCCCGGTTTTGGTCAGACTGATACGCCCGAATCTGGTTGCCACCGAAGGTGAACACCATGATGCCATCTTTGGAGGGCGCCGGATTGCAGTACACGTTGTTAGGGGCTGCCAATTGCCATTTAATGGCCTGAAGATCCGGCCGGAAGGCGATGAATTGCCCCAAGCCGGTATTGACAATCACGGTAGAATCGCCGTCGATGGTAAGCGATGGTTGCGACATGTTCAATTCTATTGATTCAGCCATTACGGCGCCTGAAAGGCGGTTGATGCGTTTCACGCGGGAGGCGTCGAATACATACAGATGGCCCTGGTTGTCAACCGAAATATTGCCGCTGAGTGCCGCGCCGGTGGTCATGGCCGGGGTATAGGCCCAGATTTGGTCGAAACTGGCGCCTTTATCCAGGTAGGCATACAAGTTCCCGCCATCGCGCCAGAAATAGATTTCGCCGTTGTCGCCCAGGGTAATGGGATTTTCCTGATCGCCATCGCCCGGGATAGGGGAGGAGCTGTACAGGTCTTGTCCGGTATTGGCATCAATGGCGGTCAGCACAATGGGCAGGGTGATGCCGCCGGTAATGCGGTATACCTTGTCGTTACGGGTGGCCAACACCGAGGAAGGCCCTATGGCGATGACCGTGGAGTTGGTCCAGAGCGGTTCGCCGGTGTTTTTGTCCAGGCGAATGGTGAAGAGGCCGTCATACACCTGACCGTTCAGGATGGGGTCGCCATTACATGCGAACACAAAGCCGGGGTACGCCCCGAAGGTGTGCGACTCAATGGCAGATTTCCATTTGATCTGGCCGGTTGCCGGGTGAAGGGCATACACGGTATCGGTGGCGTAATCGTGGGCATACACGGCATCCTGGGTGAAGCCGGTGGCATAGAGGATACTGTTGTTGCTGATGAAAGGCGAGGTCCAAAGCAACTGACCGTTTTGCAAGTTTCGACACTCAATATTGCCTTTGTAGGGGCTGAAAGTGATGCGGGAGGTGACGAAGCGATCTCCGAAGGTGTATACTGCATTGCCCAGGGTGGTGGTGGCGCTGCTCACCGTCCATTTGGGTGCATTAATCACTGCGGGGCCGGCCACTTCAGTGCGGCCGTTTCGGGCATTGCCGCCCCCGAAGGTAGACCAGTTTTGGGCGGAGAGGGAGGTGGAAACATGAAGAATGGCAATAAATAGCAGGGTAATGGTTCTTTTCATAATACAAAGGGCCATTATAGCCCTTGGCAAATGTAGTGATTCCCCCTACATACAAATCCTCAATTGCTCTACCGCCTCCACGAATCCCTCCGGTCCTGTTTGGTTTATCCTCACCAGGTGCTTCAGGTCCATCTCGGCCCAGTGGCCCTGGTGGTTGCGCACCAGAAATGCCATGTTGGCCGCCTTGAGCATGGGCTGGTCGTTCGGGCTGTCGCCGATGGCCACCACCGGTATTTTGCTGCCGGTGGCCTGGCGATACAGCCGGGTAAGCCATTTGACGGCTGTGCCCTTATTTACGCCGGATGCCTGAACGGTCCAGAATCTACCTCCTTTGGTCATGGTGAGCCTGTGTCGGGCCAGCGAGCGTTTCAGGGCGTTGGCAGCAGAGATTTCCGCGAGGGTTGGCCTGGTCAGTGTTTCGGTAAAGAGGCGGTGATTGGCGCGTTGCAGGGCATCGCCGCTCAGTCCGGTGCATTGTTCCAGCGCTGCTTCCGACATGGAGGAATACCCCCGGATGGGCTGTTTTTGTCCTAATGATTCAAGTATGGCGCAAATTTCGGTTCTTGAGTAAGTACTAAAGGGGTGAACGGCATAACCCTCCCAATGCATTTTGGCGGGCTGGTGTGCGGTCAAAAAGTATTCTTCATGCCAACAGACGGCGCTGCCGTTTTCCGCAATGAAAGGGGCATTGATGCCCAGTTGTTTTTGAAGGAATTGCTGTTCCTCCAGGGTTTTGGAGGAACAAAAGATGACAGGTACTCCTGCCTGTTTCAAAAGCTGCAGGGCAGGAAGGGCGGTATCTGCCCGGTAGCTGTGGTGGTCCAGCAAGGTGCCGTCCAGATCAGTAAAGAGCAAAAACGGGATCATAACGCTGCGTTGCCGTGTTTTTGTGGGTCCCATGCTTTTTCAGCCTGTTCGAAATCAAGCTGTTGCAGGGATGGGTAATAGTGAGGCTTTTGCGGGTACTCATTTTTTTTCAATATGCCCATCCGGCGCATTTCTGTCAATATTTCTGTTTTGAGCACTTCTGTGCACAGAGAGGAATGAAACAGTACAGACAACGACTGATGGATCATTCCCTCCACATGTCCGTCTTCCTTGGCATCGTGCAGGTGTGGGTTGCGGCTTTCAATCTGGTACAGGTAAACGCCTTGCTGCATGGCCGGAAGCGCTTCCGGAGTCACATGTACACCGCCGTAGCTTTCCATCAGGTTGACGAAATGATGGGTCTCAATGGAAAATCCCGCCGAATAATCCATCTGGAGCGCCAAATCCATGGACAAGGCGTGCTCGCCGGCATTTCCGGTTTTTATCACATCTGTTTCGAAACCGGTGTACTGACTGATAAAACGGTTGAGAAACGCATTGCTGATGCGGCTCACCCGGCCCCATTTTGCAAAAAACAGCCCGTCGCCGTCAATTTTGGGTTTACTGTGCCATTGGATCCGCACCATGGAATAGGGGGAATCCGATTGGCTCAAACCCGCCGAAAAAATGCGCACGTACTCAAACACCGACCCCGGGAAGTAGTTATCAGCATCCACAAATCCTACGTATTTCTTACCCATGAGTCGGGCCAGGATGATGCCGGCGATCATTCCTTCGGCCTTGCCGTTGCGCACCAGTCCTTTGTCGTCCAACAAAGAGGCATATCCACCCTCTTGTGCCAAACGAGCCAGCTCGGAAGATCTCTGGTGCATAATCAGGTACTTCTTTTTGGCATAGCGGCAGAAATTATCCACGGTCTGACATTCCAGTCGGAACCGGTCAATGGGGTCGGTATAACTGTTGGAAAGTATGATTGGCAGGCAATGGTGGGGAATACCGGCCAGCACGCCTTCCAGCAGCCGGAGCCTTTCGTTGCGGGTAGGTATGATGATGGCCAGATCCTTTTCGATGTCGTACAGCTTTTCACCTTCTATGTGGCGAATGACGTGAAATGGGTTGGAAAAAGCTTCATCTGCCTGGAATCCGCCATCAAGTTCATACACCTTCTGGACGTCGTGAAACAATACCGCGCCGAAACGCTCTGAATATTTGGGAAGTTCTAATCGCATAATTTGAATTTAATTGGACGGTTGTCCGGAAGAAAATTGCGCAATAATTGACCTGTGTCAATTTTTAATATCAGTTGATCCTGCAACTTGCGCCCAGTTACCCATCAGCATATTTAAGCCGTTTTTATTAGTGAGCTAACATGCCGGATTTGTAAGCCCGGATTTTTTGTGGGAAAAGGTGAAATTACTTACGCTGATCCGTGTGGATCAAATCCGGCTGTTTACTAAGAGAATGGATTCATCCATGGCCTCATGATACCATTTAATGTATCGCAATGGCTGTGGAGCTTGTTCAGCAGTATTTACCAAAGGATGATAGAAGGATGAGGTGTGGGCCGAAAGGTCTGCACCTTTTTTATTCGCTGCAAAGTTCCGGGCAGAAGCGAAGTATTAAATTGACCTGCATCAATATAACTTCAAAAACACATGACTTCCGGTAAAATGACAAGGTATTTGAGGTAAAAGATTATTTTTGCCCAAACCCATGCAGTCATCCACCGTATCTGGCATAATAGCTCCCTTTTTGTTCCAACATCATATGGTTATGGACAAACTTCCTCCGGCGGAGTTATCGGCGGTAATGGAGTATTCCGAGCAAAAAGTTTTTGAAGATGGGGAGGTGTTGTTCCGGCAGGGGCAGTTTCCCAAAGGCGCTTTCTTGTTACAATCCGGTATTGTCAACATTGCTGCTACTTCCAAGCATGGGCAGCGGCAGGTCATTTACTTTTATGCTCCAGGTGACTGGGTGGGTTTTCGGCAATTGATGACCGGAACCCAGCTCCCCATTGAGGGCACGGCTGTTGGCAGGGTAGAGGCGCTGTTCATTCCGGCTCCGGCATTTGAGGAGCTGTTGAGAACCCAGCGCTTGTTTGCCCGCAACCTGCTGGAGGCCCTGAGCTTTGAATTTTCGGTTTGGGTGAATCGGATGACCATATTTACCAAATTGCCGGTGCGCGAACGCCTGGCGATTGGTTTGTTGATACTTCGGGACCGGTTTTCCCGGGTGGAGCCTCCGCTCAAATATCTGGTATGCTCCAGGACTGATCTGGCGGATTTTATCGGGGCGAGCATCGAAACGACGGTTCGGGCTTTAAGCTCTTTCAGGGACAGCGGTTGGGTGAAATCCCGGGGTAAAAAGATCACCATCCTGGATCCTGAAGCATTGGCTGAAGTAGCAAAGGCTGTTTTATAATCACCATTTTATGCAAGAATTAACTGCCTATCAGGCAATCCTTTCGGCGTGTTCGCTGATTGTACTCTCTTATTTGTTTTCCGTATTGAACCGGCTTACCCGCTTGCCCTCGGTACTTTTATTGCTCGGCACCGGTATGTTGCTGCGCTGGCTGAGTCAGCAGTTCGGCTTGCCGTTCCATATCCCTTCTGGTGTTGTGGAGGTGTTGGGTACGGTGGGGCTGATCATGATCGTGCTGGAGGCCGGGCTTGATCTGCACATGAGCAACGATCGGAAGGCGCTGATCCGCAACTCTTTTTTTTCCGCCCTGGTCATTTTTATTTTTTCGGTGGGCGTGGTGGGCTGGTTGTTCCGCATTTGGTTTCCGGAAGAATCCTGGTTGCATTGCATCATGTATGCCATCCCTCTGAGCGTCATCAGCAGCGCCATTGTGCTGCCCAGCGTGCACCATTTGAGTCGCGACAAGAAAGAGTTCCTGATCTATGAAGCCTCTTTTTCCGACATTATCGGCATCATGGCTTTCAATTTTTTTGCCGTTGGGGAAAGCATCAACATGGCTTCCGTTGGCTGGTTTGGCGGCAGTATTGTACTGGCCGTCTTGCTTTCGGTGGTGGTTTGCTTTCTGTTGATGTTGTTATTGCTGAAAACCAGGATCAACGTGAAGTTTTTTCTGGTTTTTGCCGTGCTGATCATCATTTATACCGGGGGCAAAATGCTGCATTTGCCATCTCTGCTTACGATCCTGATATTCGGACTGGTAATCAACAACTGGGAACTGGTTCGCTGGCGACCCTTGCATCAGTTCTTTCCAACAAAAGAGGTGGATCAGGTGGCAGCTTTTTTGAAAAGCATCACCGCAGAATCCTCTTTTCTGATACGGACCTTCTTTTTTGTCATATTCGGTTATCAGATAGATCTGGCGTTCCTCTCCGACCCCAATGTATGTATGTTGGGCTCGGCTATTGTGGGCGCTCTGTTATTCCTGCGCTTTGTGTACCTGCGCATTTTGCACAAATACAATCTCTTTCCGGAGTTGTTTTATATCCCCAGAGGACTTATTACCATCCTGCTGTTCATTAAAATTCCGGATGGCATGAAAATTCAATCGTTCAATGAAGGAGTGCTGTTTTTCGTTATCCTGACCACCGGCATCATTTTGATGTTTGGTTCCATTTTCTACAGGGACAGACCTGTGGAAATGAAAGAAATGGAGGAGGAGTTCGATGCGGAAAAGGAGGCGTGACCGGGAAGTGGCAGCTCGGGAAATAGGCTATCTCCTGATTTGCTTCAGTGCAGCTTCCAGATCTTCGGGCTGTTGAGTGCCAATGCAGAGTTTATCCCCGTTTTTTAACTCCAGGGCCAGGCCCATTTTGCCGTTCACATTGTACACCTTACCATATTGAGGGCTATACCGCACGCCCCAGCCGCCTACAAACCCGTAGTTGACTACTTCCGCTTTCTGGACATCGCTCCAGAGAATGCTGCGCCGCATAAAAGGCCGGTAGGCAAGGCGGATTTCATGATGGTCAATTTCGGTTACCAGGCGAATGCTCCAGAAAAAAAACAACAGAGCGGCATCAAACAGGAGCATGAGCCCAAGCCCCAGATTCGACATGGGGTTGTTGCCAAAAGGCACGCCAGCTACCATTTGCTGATAGAGGCCAATAACGGGGATAAAGGAGGTACTTAAAATTATGGCCCAGAGCCAGACCTGGGAAAATCGCTGTGATTCGTTAAAAATTAGTAACATAGGCCTGATATTGAGCTAAGGGAATGAATCAGGCGGTTAAGATATGGGATTTATTTCGCACAGATTTCACACAGATTTGTTTCGCACAGATTTTACACGGATTTTGAAGCTGCCCTCTATAAATCTGTGTGAAATCTGTGCAAAAAATCCGTGTAAAATCTGTGCGAAATAAACATTACTGGAACACCCTCACATAATCCACGATCATGTGCTGCGGGAACGGCGTATTATTGTCAGGCGAGCCCGGCAGGTTTCCTCCTACAGCTACGTTGAAAATGAAAAAGAACGGCTTGTTGAAAGGATAAGGCGCTCCGTTCAGGTTAGCCGGTGTGATGGTGTGATACACCTCATCGTCCACCAAAAATTCAATTTTATCGGCCACCCAGTTGATGGAAAACACGTGGAATTCATCCTGGAAATTGTCGGTGCCGCTCAGGTACTTCGACTGGGAAATGAACTGGTGCTGACTCACGTTGGCGCCGAAGTGTACCGTGCCAAGTACGCGGTTAGGCAGATCGCCGGTAAGCTCCATGATGTCAATTTCGCCGCAGGCAGGCCAGGAAACCGCATCAATGTTGGAGCCCAGCATCCACAAAGCCGGCC
>JADZFI010000491.1 GCA_020850025.1 Saprospiraceae bacterium | reverse complement strand
GTTGAGCAACCAGGTGTTTTATTGTGAAATGGAAGAGCAGCAGCGCAAGCGGTACGATGAAGTAAAATCGGCCATGCGGAACCAGATTTTGGAGCTGTTTGACGATCCCAAGACCCGATTACAGGCGCTGCAAGCCCTGATGCGCCTGCGCCAACTGGCTTGTCACCCGCTTTTGGCTGACGACCAGTATGAAGGGGCAAGCGGCAAAACGACCGACGTGATGGCGCAATGGGATCAGGTGCGCAGAGCTGGCCACAAAGTACTGTTTTTCAGTGCCTTTGAACAACACTTGCAGATTTTCAGGCGGCAACTGGAGACAGAGGGGAGCTCATACGTCTGGCTCACCGGCGACACGGCCGTGGCAGACCGGGCCAAAGCGGTGAACCGTTTCCAGTCGGAGCCTGGCGTTCAGGCCTTCCTCATGACCCTTGGCGCCGGTGGCGTAGGTCTTAACCTCACCGCAGCCGATTACGTGTTCATTCTGGATCCCTGGTGGAACCCGGCCCGCGAAGATCAGGCCATCGCGCGTGCGCACAGGATCGGGCAGGAACATCCGGTTACTGCCATGCGGTTTATTGCACGGGACACTGTAGAGGAGAAGATTCTCTTGCTTCAGGACCAGAAACGAAGGCTGGGAAAAGAACTATTTTCCACTGATAAAGAATTTCCTACGCTCGACCGGGCAGATCTGGAAATGGTGTTGGGTTAATAATCAGCATCCTTGCTGTTCAACAACTGGTACACAGTGGCGCCTGCTGCCGCCCCCATGACGGGCCCAACCAGGTACACCCAGAAATCCTCCCAGGCAAGGATGCCCGCCACACAGGCCCCAAAAGCCAGGGCAGGATTGAACATTCCGCCGGAGAGTCGGCCGAAGGTGTAGGAAAGCGCCACCAGGATAAACGCTGCTCCCAGCCCGTGCTGAAGGCTGCCCTCTGTGGAGTTGGCAATAGCCACCTGCATTAAGGCATAGGTCAGGGCAAACGTACCCAGAAATTCGGCCATCACTACGCAGAGCGATTGTTCCTGAATTCTGCTGACAATGGCCGTGCCCCCGCCACATTCATGCAAAAACACCCCGATGGATGCCGCCAACAACGCTGCAATCATCTGTGCCGCCAAAAAATAGATCACATCGGTTCGGTCTTTTTTCCGGGCTATCCAGGCGGCGAGTGTGAGCGCCGGATTGTAATGTGCGCCGGAAATGTGACCGCCGGCATACACCATGCCCAGATAAATACCCGCTATCGCCCAGGGCGCCATGGGAGCAATGGAGGGTTGTTGGGTGGTCAATACCGCCGTTAGTACCAAAAAAAAGGTGCCGATAAACTCCGTCAGGTACTTTTTCATCTTATTTCGCGCGGTTTGAATGTGAAAAAATGAATTTTGCGGGCTAAAAGTAATAGACCGAACCGGATCGCTACTCCTTTTTCCGGTTTGGCCTTTTCAAAAACCACATTCTGTTATGCTCAAACATTTTTTCTTACTCCTAAGCTTCACCATCATGATGGCGCAAGATACCAAGGCACAAACTGAAGTGCTCACCCCCGAATTGCTGTGGAAACTGGGTCGTGTAGGCCTGGAATGTGTTTCGCCCGACGGCCAGTGGGCTATTTACGGCGTTCAGCGGTATGAGGTTGCCGCCAACAATGGCTCCCGCGTTTTGTATGCCTTCAACCTCAGCTCTGGAGAAACCCGCCGACTCACCGATTTCAACAAAACCTGCTCCGATGCGGAGTTCCATCCGGAGGGAAAAAAACTGGGATTCCTGATGGACGGCCAGCTTTATGAAACCGGTTTGAGCGGCAACGAAGCCCCCAGGCGCGTGAGTGAAATGGAGATCAATGGCTTCCATTATGCTCCTGACGGCAAAAAAGTACTGTTCTGCAAGGATGTCAAATTAGACAAAACCCCCGCCGAACTTTATCCTGGCCTGCCGAAAAACTCCGCCAAAATCACCGACGGATTGTTTTACCGCCATTGGAAAAGCTGGCACGATTACGCCTATTCCAATGTGTTTTTTGTGGAATATGCCGACGGGCAATTCAAAGGAGAGGCCAAAAACATCCAAAACGAACGGTTCGACTCTCCACTCACGCCGGATGGAGGCATGGAACAGATCACCTGGAGCCCCGACAGTCGGTTCATTGTGTACACCTGTCGGAAACTGAACGGAACTGCCGAAGCCCTGAGCACCAATTCCGATCTGTATGCCTATGAGCTTTCTTCCGGCCGCACGCTTAATTTCACGGAAGACATGAGGGGCTACGACAGCGATCCTATGTTTTCGCCCGACGGCCGTTATTTGCTCTGGACCTCACTGGCCACCGCCGGATACGAAGCCGACCGGCCGAGGCTGATGCTGCTGGATACACGCAATCAGCAGCGAGACGAACTGACCATGGGTTGGGCTTTTGAGGCCAACCACCCGGTTTGGGCGCCTGACGGGAAATCTGTGTATTTCCTGAGCGCGGAAGATTTCACCTACCAAATCTATCAGATCACCCTGGCCGACAAAAAGATACGGCGCATTACCAGCGGCACACACGATTATACCGCCCTCAAACTGGCCGGCAACCAGCTGGTGACCACCCGCATTTCGATGGTGCAGCCGGCAGAGGTATATACCGTAAATCCTCAAAATGGCGCAGCCACCCAGCGCACCTTTGTGACAGACGAAATTTGGAAAAAGCTGGCACTGCCCAAAGTGGAGCGCCGCACCGTGAAAACCTTTGACAATAAGGATATGAATGTGTGGATGGTGCTGCCACCCAATTTTGATCTGAAAAAGAAATACCCTGCGCTGGTGTACTGTCAGGGCGGACCTCAATCGGCACTTTCCCAGTTTTTCTCTTATCGCTGGAACCTGGGGCTAATGGCCTCCCAGGGCTACGTGGTAGTAGCGCCATGTCGGCGGGGCATGCCTGGCTCAGGCGCTGCCTGGAACGATGCCATCACTGGTCGCTGGGGCGATGCCATGAAAGATTACTTATCGGCAACGGATGCTGCCGCCAAAGAGTCATTTGTTGACGCTTCGCGCATGGGCGCAGTGGGCGCAAGCTTTGGCGGTTATGCCGTGTATTGGCTGGCCGGCAATCACAACAAACGTTTCAAAGCGTTCATCTCTCATTGCGGATTGTTCAATCTGGAGAGCTTTTATGGCACCACCGAAGAGGTTTGGTTCCCGAACCACGACTTTGAAGGAGCCTATTGGGAAAAGAATACTCCGAGGATGTACGCTACCGACAGTCCGCACAAATACGTGCAAAACTGGGATACGCCGATGCTGGTGATCCACAATGAACTGGATTTCCGGGTGCCATTCGGCGAGGGTATGCAGGCTTTTCAGGCAGCCCAGTTGCGCGGCGTACCGTCGCGTTTTCTGAGCTTCCCGGATGAGGGCCACTGGATGAGCAAGCCTCAGAACTCCATGCTTTGGCAAAAAGAGTTCTTTGGCTGGCTGGATCAGTGGTTGAAGAAGTAAACGCTGTTGCCATACGACGGGACTTTTTGGGTTCAGACCTGCAAGGTTTTGGGAAACCTTACAGGTCTGAACCCAAAATATCCCGTAGTGTGCCCTGTTGCCATTTACATTTGTGAAAACAATCCTTCAACCCTATGCTCAGAACCGGTCTTTCTTTTCTGCTTTTGCTCCATCTGACGCTGGCGATGGCGCAGCCTCAGGAAGCTCGCGTGGGCTTTTACCTGATGAACCTGTACGGCCTGGACATGGACGAGCATTCCTTTTATGCCGATTTTTACATCTGGTTCAAATGGAAAGGAGATATTGATCCCACCAACATTGAGTTTGTCAATTCCATTGAAAAGTGGAGCATGGACAATGCCGGTTTTGATGGAGACAGCACGCCGGTAGTGCTGAAAGATGGTACCAAGTACCGTATTTTTCGAAAGGAGGGGCGATTTTTTCACTCCTTTTCGCTGAATCATTTCCCTCTGGATCGGCATGCGCTCGATATTCAGATTGAAAACCCCGAGCACCCGGCTGATTCACTGATCTACCTGCCGGATACGAATGCCGCGCTAATTCGGAATACCCTGAATTTGGTGGGTTGGGAAAGCAAAGGAACCGCCATTAACACTCGAAAACATGATTATGGCACCAACTTCGGCAATCCGGAGGAAAATGCCCGGCAATACAGCAACCTGAGCTTTCAGGTTACCCTGGCCAGGCCTTTCAGCTATTTTCTTTTAAAAATGCTGCTGCCCCTGCTGGTAGTGATGCTGGTGGGCATTGGCGCTTTGTTGTTGCATCCGGAGCACATCGACACACGGTCGTCCCTTCCCATTGGGGCCTTGCTCACGGCCGTTTTTTTTCAGCAATCCTATAGCGATGCCCTGCCGGATACCGGTTATATGGTGCTCATGGATAAAATCTACCTGATGAGCTACGCCATCATTTCGTTGGTGTTACTTCAGATCATCCGCGCCGGAAACATCACCGCCAAAGATGGAAAGGTGAGAATGCTCATTCGAAAAGAGCAAAAACTTGCAAGGTTGTACCTGTTGGTTTTCCTGTTGGGGGTATTGGTTCTGAGCCTGTGGCAATAGGCTGTTATTTTTCCTGCTGCAGCACCTCAATCGTACTGGCCGGCAACTGGGCTATATCCAGGATCATCAGGCCGTCCAGGCAGTTGGAAAAATTTGGATCCACATTAAAGGCGATGAACTTGGCATTTTGGCGGAGGTATTGTCTGAACAGGACCGGCACTTTGAAGTGAGAGGGCTCAATGGTTTCAATCAGATTTTCCAGTGCATCGAATTCCCCGCGCAGGTTTTCTGCCAGCAGGCGGGTATCCACCGATTTAATTTTGGGGCGAAAAGCTTTTCTGGGGGATACCAGCGTGGCTAATTTTTTGTCGTAAAAGAACCGTCTGACGAATTCGACAATAATACCCTTGGAAGCCTCAGAATAGTCCTTGCTTATACTCACCGGTCCAAGTAGATAGCGATAATGCGGATGCGCCAGCAAAAAATGTAAAATGCCCTTCCAAAGCAAAAACAGCGGTAAACGGTGCTTCTGATATGCTTCCGGAACGTAGGTCCGCCCCAATTCCACTGATTGCTGGAGAATGGGAAAGAACCCGGGCTTCATCTTGAACAAGGAGTGCGTGTAAAAGCCGTTCACGCCAAATTTCTGAAATATCTGGTCGCCCTGGCCCAAACGATATCCACCGGCAATCTGTTCTTTTTCCCGATCCCAGATGATCAATTGCAGGTAGTACAAATCGTGTTCATCAATATCCCTGTTTTTCCCGGTTCCCTCGCCGGCTGCCCGGAAAGTAAGTTCCCTCAGGCGACCAATCTCCTGCATGGTGTTGGGAAGCAATTGAGACGGAGCAACCAGTACATCGAACTGTCCGCGTTCCGCCACCTTGGCATCGGAGGGCAAAGCGGCAATTTCAGCTGCTATCAAAGACGGGGCAATGGCCTCCGCAACCGGCTCCTGTGCACCAGGTTTTTTACCCGTGTACAGCTCCGGCCGAACATCAAAACTGGAACCCAAAGAGAAAATCTTTGCCTGAAGGAATTTACTCCAAAGTCGGTTTTTCTCAATGGCCTCAATTTCTGCTTCATTAATCAGATTCCCCACGCGCACACTGATGCGGACCGGGCCGGCGATCAGGTGAAATGGCAAGCCGGGAATGGCCTTTCGCAAAATTCCACCAGGTAATTTT
>JADZFI010000490.1 GCA_020850025.1 Saprospiraceae bacterium | reverse complement strand
AGTCCGAAACGGACAACCTGAGAAACCGGCATTCAGGAGCATTTTTCCCGACAGCCTGCACCATGGCGCTGTACTTTTTACAAAAAACAGCCTGGATATAGACATCACCGCTGTGCCCTTAAAATACCGGCCCTCGGTGTTTGGCATTCCCGGACAGCTGACCACCGATTTTAACGTGGCGATGTATGCAGGCTGGCGACACGACCGCTACCGGATGCGCAACCGAATAGATCCTCTGGGGCGCCGTCAACGATCCATCATAAGCAGGGGTTACGACTTTGGGGTATTTGCCGGCCCTTCAGCCACCTCGGTGAGTCCTCTCAGCACCCAAAACCAAAAGGCCGATGAATACACCGGTATGACGATCCAAACCGGAATTGCCGGCTTTATCGAAACCAATATTGCCAGCTTCGGACTGGCAGCCGGGCTGGATTACCTGCTCAGCCCCGACCGGTCAATATGGGTGTACCAAAACCAACCCTGGGTAGGGTTCATTGTTGGGGTGGCTTTGAATTAGGGTCCATAACGCGGTTCGTCGCCCCCAACATCTCTCCCCCGTAAAAACCCCTGAATTTGCTTATACGTAATTCTGCGCTTTCCCGGAAGGAGGCACTGACGGCACCTTTGCTTAAAGAGTTTGATACTCTGACAGCAATTCCAGTCTTCCGTTAACCAATCCTGTTCCTAATCGTGGGCCATCATCCTATTGTCTCAAGCCACCTCCATACACCCCAACTCGACCAGGAATCTGCCCTTAAATGTCTTAGAAGCGTAGCCCGTCACCACGGGAAAAGCATCTCCCTGCAAGCGCTGCGCCAGAAAAACAAATCGGGCGATGAGCCAACTACCCTCCGCTCCATTGCCGAAACTGCCGAGCAGTTTGGGTTCAGAGCGCGCTGCGTACAGATGGACTACTTCACAATGTCCAGAAACGCGCCATTCCCCTGTATCATCAAATGGAACGGTCACGGCTTTGTCGTGGTCACTGCCGTTGTCCAGAATCAGATCGCCATTG
The DNA here is from genome assembly GCA_020850025.1 of Saprospiraceae bacterium. Lineage (GTDB taxonomy): Bacteria > Bacteroidota > Bacteroidia > Chitinophagales > Saprospiraceae > M3007. Next base: position 6,944 of record JADZFI010000490.1, on the reverse strand, counting down.
GGCTGGACAAAGACACCGTGACGGTTTCCACCGGCGAGTTCTGCAAAAACTGGCTGCCCAACGGTCAGTTGGACGGCACTGTTCTTTTGCTGGAGGCCACGCCGGAGTTTTACAACGAACCTGGCGAGGAGGAGGAAAAGCAAACGGGTAGCTACTCCTGGCTTTACGGATACATCCGAAAGCACCCCAAACTGATCCGGCAGTTGGGTATTGCCATCCTGGTGGGCACCATCCTGAAGCTACTGCCCCCGTTCCTCACCCAGTCTATCGTAGATGTGGGCATCAACAACAGCAACATAGATTTCATTTACCTGATCCTGTTTGCCCAGTTGATGTTGATGGTGGGCCGTAACTCGCTCGAAGCGATCCGGGGATGGCTGTTGTTGCATGTGAGCACCCGGGTGGGCATCTCCCTGCTCACCGATTTCATCGCCAAGGTGATGCGACTCCCCATGGCCTTTTTCAACGAGAAATCGCTCGGCGATGTGATGCAACGGGTGGAGGACCAAAAACGCGTGGAGGTGTTCCTGTCCACACAGTTGTCCAATATTCTGTTTTCGCTGGTCAACATCATTATTTACACCGCCATTTTTGCCATCTACAACGGTGTGATCTTCAGCATTTTCCTGGGTTCGACGCTGTTGTACATCGGTTGGATCAGCCTGTTCATGCGCAAACGCCGCGACCTGGATGCCAAGCGCTTCGAAATGGCCGCCGAAGAACGCGACAAACTGGTGCAAATCATGCAGGGTATGCCGGACATCAAACTGGCCAATGCCGAAATGCCCAGGCGCTGGGACTGGGAACTGCTGCGCGCCAAATTGTTCCGTCAGCAAATGAAAAGCCTGAGCCTTTCACAAACCCAGCAAATCGGCGGCCTGATCATCAATGAAAGCAAAAACATCCTCATCACCTTCCTGTCGGCCAAAGCCGTACTCGACGGGCATCTCTCGATAGGCGCAATGCTGGCCATACAGCAAATGCTGGGGCAAACAAATTCCCCCATTGAGCAATTGGTCAACTACATGCAGCAATGGCAGGATGCAAGGCTCAGCATGGAAAGGCTCAACGAAGTACACCAGATGCCGGACGAAGAGCCTCAGGCGCATCAAAAGATCCACCATTTGCCGGAGGAGAAAAACCTGGTTTTGCGCAATATCAGCTTCAAGTACCCACGAACCAACACAAAGGTGCTTCGCGACATCAAACTCTTTATCCCGGAAGGAAAAACCACCGCTATCATTGGCTCAAGCGGCAGCGGGAAGACCACCTTGCTGAAGATGCTGCTGAAATACCACGAACCAAGTTCCGGCGAAACACTGGTAGGCAATACCGACCTGCGCAACATCTCCAGCCATACCTGGCGGAAAAAATGCGGGGTGGTTGCAGCCGATGGGTTCATCTTCTCCGACACCTTCATCCAGAACATTGCCCTGGGAGATGAGACCGTGGATTTCGAGCGGGTAAAGCTGGCTGCACGGGTGGCCAACTTGCACGAGTACATTGAAAGCCTGCCCATGGGTTACTACACCACCATCGGAAAAGAATACAACGGGCTGAGCCTGGGTCAGAAGCAACGCCTGCTTATTGCCCGTGCGGTGTACAAGGATCCGGAATACCTGTTTCTGGATGAAGGAACCAACGCCCTGGATACCCAAAACCAAAACCAGATCATGCACAACCTCCGCGAATACTTCAAAGGCAAAACCATGGTTGTAGTGGCCCACCGCCTCAGTACCATCCGCCATGCCGACCAGATCGTGGTGATTGAAAAAGGAAGTATCGTGGAAAAAGGCACACACGAAGAACTGGTATCCCTGCAGGGGCGATACTACGAACTCCTGACCTCCCAACTGGAATTGGCTTGTTGAGTTTTTTACCGCAGAGACACAGAGGCACAGAGTGATTCACTATGCCGCCGCCCCTCAAACCCTTCAAACATCGGCGGCTAAACCCGCCGGTACATCAAACCCTTCAAACCATTCAAACCCTTCTAACCATTCTAACCCCTCAAACCCTTCTAACCATTCTAACCCCCTCCATCATGATCCCACATTCAGACGACATCCTCGACATCCTCAATGAAAGCCCCCGTTGGATTGTGCGCATGGGCGCTACGGTCATGACCTTTATCCTGTGCCTTTTCCTGGCAGGCGCCTGGTTTATCCGCTACCCGGAGATCCTCAAAGGATCGGCGGTGGTAACGCCTGATGCTCCCACCATTCAGGTGGTAGCCAAATACAACGGACGCTTGATGCACCTCCTGGTTCCGGATGGCGCCATGGTGAAAAAAGGAGATGTGCTGGCAGAAATGGAAAACCTGAGCGGTCTGGAACAAACCCGCCAGATGGAACGCCTGCTGGCTCAGGGCCGACAGTTTGTGCAAAATCCGGAAAGGGAGATCATTTTCCCGGCCGATTCCATGCCTGGCGGTGATTTTCAAACCCAGATAGCAGATCTGCAACAAAGCTACCGCATGTACCGCTGGCTGATCACCGACTCCTATTACGACCAGAAACTGGCCGGCATACAACAGCAACTAAACGCCCAACGAAAAATGTTGGCCGTGAATGCCCGCCGCAAGGCCCTGAATGAAGCTGCTTTCCACAACGTATCAACCGCCTACCAGACCGACCAAATACTGCTGAATGAAGGGCTTTACAGCAAGTCGGAGTTTCTGAAAAAAGAAAACGAATACCTGGAAAAACAGCGCGAACACGCCGGCATGGAGGAATACACCCTGAAAAACCAGCTTAGTATTACCCAACTGGAGTCGGAATACCACGCCATATTGTTTGAATTCGAATCCAGAAAGAGGGATTACCTGAACCAAATTGCCCAGACGGTTCAGCTCATGGACAAAAGCTTGCAGGAATGGAAGCAGCGCCATTTGCTGACCGCCCCTTCCGATGGAAAACTGGTTTGGTTGAAAACGCTGGCCGAACAGCAGCATGTTTCCGCCAACGATGCCTTGTTCTCTGTTTTGCCAGAGCAGCGCCATTTCCTGGCCAGAGTGGAAATTCCGGTTCGAGGCCTGGGTAAGGCAGCCGTAGGACAAAAAGTGGTATTGAAAATGGACGACTACCCTTATCAGGAATTCGGGACCTTGGAGGGGCAGGTGGTGGCCATGGCGCCTTCTGAAAACATCCGCAACTACCGGCTCACGGTGGCTCTGCCCAAGGGCTTGGTGAGCAGTTATCAGCAGCCTTTTTACTGCAAATCGGAAATGGCCGGCACAGCCGAAGTAGTGACGCAGGACCTGAGGCTTTTGGAGCGGTTGTTCTACGGCATTCGCAAACTCTTGATGTGAGGCGAATTACTTCCCCATCCAGACTTTAAAATCCGCCACTCGATCGCGGCTTACCGTTACTTCCTCAGGTTCTTTGGGCAGGAGGTGAAGCTTGAGCCGGTTGTTGAAATAGGGATGAATTTCCGCCACAGAAGGAACACTTACGATGAATTGACGGCTCACCCGGAACCAATCGGCGGGGTCTAGCATGGATTCCAGCTCTTCCATGGTGTATTCCACCAGATGCTTTTGCCCGGCACGGGTTTTAAAGAAATTCACTCGCCCTTCCGACCAGAAATAGGCAATGTCTGACACCTCGACCGATATCATTTTTTGCAGGTGTTTCACCAAAAATCGCTTTCGGTACTCCTTTTTGTCGGCCTCTGCACTGGCCGGGTTTTGGTGCACCAACGACAATAAAAGCTGTTCGATATTGCTGGAAACAGGATTTGCCGTGCGTGTGTAATGCGTTTTAAGGTCGCGGAATTTGGCAATGGCATTGGCCAGATCCTCCTTTTGCACCGGCTTTAGCAGGTAATCCACGCTGTTCACCTTGAATGCCTGAAGGGCAAATTCATCGTAGGAGGTGACGAAAATGACCGGACAATTTACCCGGGTGCGCTGAAAAATCTCAAAGCTCTGCCCGTCTGACAGCTCAATATCGAGAAAGATCAGATCAGGGACAGGGTTAGACTCCAGCCATTCCACGGTAGCCCGGATGCTCCCGGTAACGCCTGTTACCTTCACATCAAAGGCCACCTCCGAGAGCAGTCGCTCCAGCTTTTTTACCGCCAGGGGTTCATCTTCAACCAGTAATACGTTCATAGGATGTTGGACTGTTGGACGTTGGACATTGGACATTGGACATTTAACCTCCTTTCTTCCCCACAAAGTTGCAGGGCTTTCAAAAAAGTATTCCTGCAATCTGTCATGAATCGTTGTCCGGGCAACATGAATGGTGCTATCCGGGCAACAAGGGCAGATACACAGTAAAAAAGCACCCGTCGTTTTGCACCTCGAATCCTTTCAGGCCGAGCAGATCGTACCGTTGTTTCAGGTTGTCGAGGCCCACCCGGTTGGAAATTGACCGGGTAGCTTTTTGTTGCAGGTTGTTGCGCACCAGCAGGCGGTTGTCTGCCTGTGCCTGACCAATGATGACCACCTGAAGCGGCTTCTCCGGACTGATTTCATTGTGTTTGACGGCATTTTCCAGCAGTATTTGCAGGGCAAGTGCCGGAAGTTTTTGATGCTCCAAAGCCGGATCTACCTTAATGTCGAGGGTAATGCCTTTGTCGTGTCTGGTTTGCAGCAAATGAAAAAAAGATCGGATAAACCGCAGTTCTTCCTTCACAGTGATCAGTTCCTGTTCATTGGATCGCAACAAATAGCGGTACACATTCGACAGCTCATCCACAAAATCTTCTGCGCGGCGCGGGTTTTCTGCTATCAGGGACGACAGTACATTGAAGCTGTTGAACAAAAAATGCGGGTTGAGCTGACTTTGCAGACTTTGGAATTGGGTTTCAAGGCTTAATTTTTCCAGTTGTTCGGCTTCTGTGAGGGCATTTTTCCATTTTTCAAAGTAGGTAATGCCTTCGTACATGATGGTAATGATGAGCACCAGCATGCTGCTGATCAGCAGAAGTCCGTAAAAATGATCCAGGGCGGGCATCAGGCCGCCATAGTTCGTACTGGAAATGAAAAAGTAAGTGGCTTTGGCAAAGCCTATGGTAAAGAACATATACCCTGTCAGGCTCCAAAACACTCGTTTGGGCCAGTCTTCCAGTCGATCGAAGCGCCTCAGGGTGGTATTGCGTACCCAGTGACAGCACATGGGAGAAACAATGGAGATCACCAGCCATGGCAGGGTCAGCTTCAGGAATTGAGGGGCCGAGCTGAAATAGTGCTCCCCATACAGCCAATAGCAGGCTACCACCACCGCCGGAGGAACCGTAATCAGCTCCACCCAATAATTTCGGAGGATATAGCCAACCCAACGTGGTTTTGAACGAAGATGATTTTTAGTCATTCTAAAATCAAGTACTTGTATCACTCAAATCATTAAAATCACTCTAATCACAGTATATTTCATACCGGCTGGTTTGGCAAATGAAGGGGAATGTTTAGGTATAGCAACCGATCATCCTGATTCCGGGTAACCCCCTGCGCACTCAACTGCCGCCAGTCGAGATCCACTACCTCCACCGGGCGCACTTTGGGGTGGTTCGGGCATTGCACTACCAAACGTTGATCCTGAAGCAGAAGCGCGATGTGCAGCGGTGTATGCTGGGTACGCACCAGGTAGTCAACCGCATTTTGCAGGGTAAGCGCCGGCAGCAACATGCCCGGATGAGGAGGCGAAGGGGTTTTCAGGGAAAACGCCTGCTCTGAAAAGCGATTTTTGAGCAAAAAGGCATAAGATTCCACAAATTGAAGCTCTTCTGCCAGGGTGGCTTCCGATTGCCGTCCGGCGCGCAACAGGTAACGGTACACCCTGGACAGTTCATCCACAAATTGCTCCGCACGGGCGGCGTCCTCTCCAATCAGGGCAGATAAAGTGGTGAGCGCGTTGAACAAAAAATGCGGATTCACCCGACTTTTGAGCGCGTCCAGCTTTTGCTGGGTTTGCCGGGTTTTCAAATGCTCGGCTTTTTGCAGCGCAAGTCGGTACTGACTGAAAAAGTATTGGGCCTCGTAAATTCCGGCCACCAGCGCCACAAAAAAGAGCGAGAAAGCCGAATTAACCAGCCAGGTACGTTCGGCCGAAATCCAGGAAGGCGACTCCAGATGCAGGTAAACGGTTAAACCGGTAACCAATGCCTGAACAACAGCTACTTCCACCGTGAACAATGCCAGCATGATGAGGATGCGGCGGGAGGTTTGTTCCAGACCTGGATTTTTTTCCCTGATGCGTATAAGCATCCATCTGGCGCCCTCCCAGAGCAACCAGGTGTAGAGTACGCTCAGCACAAAATACTTCCAAAGCAGGTCGTACCTGCCTGGAAAAGAGATCGGCATTTGCGACATCAACAGGGCAAAAACCGCCAGGGGAATGCCTATCAGTCGCAAATACCGATCGTTGAGGGAGTGAGCACTCATACAGACAAAGATACAGGGAATGCTGATCAAGCTGCGATGGACGCTGATTGCTTCATGCTGTTGGCCCGTTCGTTGCGGTAGAGCAATACAGCAGCCAGAATGGCGAAGAACGACTCCGTGACCAGCCATTGCATGGCAAATTCGCCGGGCATACCGTCCATGATCACACTCAGGATGCGCCCGAGGGCAAAACCGCCGGTGTACAGCAGAGCCAGGATCAGGCCCATGGTTTGATGCCTGAACGCGGTGTACAGCCAGAACAATCCGAAGATCAGGTTCACGCCGCCATACAGGGCACGCACGGAATTGCGCGCGGTGATATTGCCCAGTTGTACCTGCACATTATCAAAAATGGCTTGTGGATCCATAATGGCCTGAACGGCAATTTGAAGCGTGGCCAGGGCCAGCAACAGCAGAAAAATACGGGTAATGAGAAGGGTGCCTTTCATGTTTTTGTTGTTTTAACTTAAACGATGACACAAAAGTGCAGGCCTTAGGTGAGTAGCGCCAGGTGGATGGGCATGAATGGTTAAATTGGGGGCATGAGTGGTAAGTT
>JADZFI010000489.1 GCA_020850025.1 Saprospiraceae bacterium | reverse complement strand
TTTGCCTTGAACAAAACCTTGTTCTATAAAAACAGGGTGCTGCCTTTTATCCTGGCAGTTTCGACCATTTTGCTGCTGCTCATCCTGTATGTACCCTTTCTGGCCGGGCTGTTCGATATGACGGCTCTTTCTCTCCCAAACCTGGGCTGGTGCTTCCTGGCCGGGTTTATAAGTGTCGTTTGGTTTGAAATTTATAAGGCAGTCAAGTCAAAACTGTGATTAATGTGATTTTGATGATTTTTGTGATGCAGGCAATTGATTATTAAATGATTGCCCCCCCGATCAATACCACACAAAACAATAGTAAAATGGCACGACTGCGCCGTTTTGATCTTGGAGGGCTGTTGTGTTTTTGAGCCAAGCTCCCTCTAAAACACCAAAACACAAAAACACCAAAACACCACCACCCTACCCCAGCGCTTGCAGCTCTACGAGCTTGCGGTACACTTTCCCTGCCTGCATGAGCTGATCATGGGTGCCGCGTTCTACAATTTGGCCGGCATCCATCACCACAATTTCGTCAGCGTTTTGTACCGTGCTGAGTCGGTGGGCAATGACCAGTGCGGTGCGGTTTTCCAATAAACGCTCGAGGGCTGCCTGAACCAGTTTTTCAGATTCGGAATCCAGGGCTGAGGTGGCTTCGTCGAGAATAAGTATGGGCGGATTTTTCAGCAGCGCCCTGGCAATGGTGAGTCGTTGCCTTTGTCCGCCACTGAGCTTGGATCCACGGTCTCCAATATTGGAATCGTACCCTTCCGGCAACTGCTGGATAAATTCATGGGCATTGGCGGCCTGGGCGGCATGCTTAATGGCCTCATCGCTGGCATTCAAATTAGAAAAGGCAATGTTGGTGCGCACGGAATCGTTGAACAAGATAGCCTCCTGACTTACAATACCCATAAGGTTCCGCAGATCATGGAGGCGCAGAGCACGCAAATTGTGCCCGTCAATCAGGATCTGTCCCTCCGTGGGATCGTAAAAGCGGGGCACCAGATCGGCCATGGTACTTTTACCTGCGCCGGAAGCGCCCACCAGAGCCACCACCTTGCCTTTCGGAATTTTTAAATTGATGTTTTCCAGCGCCGCCCGTTCTGCATTGGCATATTTGAAGCTGACATTGCGGAATTCAATACAATCATTGAACCCATCCAGCTCCCTTGGTTGTTCCGAATCCCGAATGACCACCGGTGCATCCAATACGGTTTCCAGTCGCTCCAGTGCACCCATACCTTTCCGGATGCTGTAAGTGGCATTGGAAAACGCCTTGGCGGGCTCCAGAATGGAATAAAAGGCATACAGGAAGGTGATAAATATGGGGCCGGAAAGTTTGAACGCAAAAACCAGCTTGGCGCCGTACCAAAGCAGGATGGCAGCTACCACAATACCTAAAAATTCCGACAGAGGGGAGGCCAGATCACGCCTGCGCGACAAGCGGGTCAGCGTACGGGCATAATCGTTGTTTTCCTTTCCAAATCGTTCATTTTGCCAGGTCTCCGCATTAAATCCCTTCAATATCCTCAAACCGCCAATGGTTTCTTCCACCAGCGACATCACCTGCCCCAACTTGCTTTGGGCCTCTCCAGATTGCTTTCGCAGCGATTTGCCAATTCCGCCGATGATCACACCGCTGAGGACCATGAGTACCAGCACAAAAACTGCCAGTTTGGGCGATACCAGAAACATGTAGGCCAGACTGCCACTTATCACAATCGGCTCCCGCACCATGGCCTCCAGCACACCCATGATGCTCCATTCCACCTCCTGAACATCGGAGGCAAAGCGACTCATCAAATCGCCCTTGCGTTCTTCAGAAAAGAAGGAAAGCGGCAAATGCAGGATCTTATGCAACAACTTCTGACGAAGATCGCGCACCACGCCGTTCCGAACAGGCGCCAAAAAATACAGCGATAAGTACCGGAACAGGTTTTTTCCTAAAAATGTCACTACCAGCAATCCACACACCATGACCAGGGCTTTTTCCCTGCCATAGGTTTGAATCATGTGTACAAAAAAGGTATCGAGGTATTTCTGCAAACCCGTGGCAGATTGGTTGACCACCATGCTTGCCGGGTCGACGCTGGGGTCGCTGAACAAGATCTGCAGGAAAGGCAACAGAGCGGGAATACTGATGACCACGAAAACCGACAACATCATGTTGCACAGAATGGCCAGGGCAAGCAAGCGCCTGTAGGGGAGATAATATCGAAGGAGTCGAAGCATTATTTCTTAAAGGCCAGTTTTTCCAGCATTTCACTGGCAATTGGATCGGCGTAGATGCCGTAATTGTTGATCAGAACACCCTTCATATTACTGTGGATAGCCGAAATGGCGTAAATGACCAACTCTTCTGAAGGATCGGTTTCTCCCTCCAGGCGTAAGTATTTATCCACCTGAAATTCATGATGAAAGAACCGAAAATCACCATTCCGACATTCCAGGCAATTTTGTTGCAGATTGAAGTCTTCGGTGTATCCTTCTTTGCGAAGCTCGTCGAGAAGGGTCAATAGTGTCTTTTCCATAGTCAAAAAGGATTTGAGTGGAGGGTATTACACGGAACTGTGTTTCTTCCGCAAGGAATTGGCAACAATGGCAGCCAGCGTACCGATTCCAACCAAGGCAACCAATGCTACCATGGGTGAATCGGGCTCAGTGGCAGCCTTTCGCTTGAGGTAAATACCGGCAAGTGCCCATAAAACAGCCAATACATGCCCAAGGTTGCGCTGTTTGGTCCAAAATACCAGGGCAATAAAAGTTCCCGCTCCAATCATTAATACCGCCCAAACTCCTTCACTAATGCCGCCACCCTTCCACCCCAGCGCCACCAGCCATGCGGTAACATTGGCAATGAGCGCCACCGTAATCCAACCCTGATAGATGCCGAAAGGCAGCCGAATCCAGCTTGCAACAGCATCGGAATTCTGGTTTAGCCGCCGGTTCAATATCACGAGGCTACCCAATAATCCGATCATTATTGCCACAGACAACGCCAACTGCTCGTAATGCCAGGCAAATATCCAGGCAATGTTCAGCAAACTACTCAGCGCAAACCAAATGTTGATCTTCTGAACGGCAGAGGATATCTTTTGTAAACTCCCGAAGGAGAATAAACCCCACAGACAGACCACAGAAAAAGCCAAAAGCCACAGATAAATCACCCCCCAGATGGAAAAAGTCAATCCGGCCGGCGTAAACAAATTGGGATATTGGTTGGATAATTCGCCCGTGGTTTTGCCATTGATCGGCAGTGCATTTGCCAGATAATTGACCCAAAGCACCCCGGCAAAAACCAGGGTATTGATCAGGATCAGGATGCGTAGTCGTTGATTCATGGTTCGGATGTCTGGTTTTCTTCAGCGCTTGCTCTCTGGCCTACCTGATGCTTGAAAAGTGAGCGCATGGCCAGCAACATGCTCAGCAAAGATAGAGCAGCGCCCAGTAAAAACGGCGCACCCGGGAATTGAACCGACGATTCCGGCGCCGTAAAATGAGAAAACAGGTTGGTCATCAGCAAAGGCCCAACAATAGAAGTAAGACTTATCAGACTGGTTAAGGCCCCCTGTAACTCGCCCTGCTCATTGGCCGGCACCTGACCTGAAATGATGCCCTGTAGCGATGGCCCTGCTATACCTCCCAAGGCAAAAGGCACCATGAACACAAACATTTGCCACCCCTCGGTGGCAAATGCAAACAACACAAAACCTATGGAATACAAGGTCAATCCAAGCAAAACCGAGGTGCGCTGGCCCAGTTTCGGGATCAAAATCCTGGAAAGTCCGCCCTGCACCAGGGCCGTCATTAAACCGGTAAAAGCCAATGAATACCCTACCCAACGCTCATCCCAACTGAACTTCATCATCGTGATGTAGGACCAGGTGCTTTGATTGGCATGCCCGGCTATGTAAATGCAGACCAGCGATGCCACCAGACTCAGGATCACCGGATATCTGCCCAAATTCATCAACGAGCCAATAGGGTTGGCCCGCCTCCAATTGAACG
>JADZFI010000488.1 GCA_020850025.1 Saprospiraceae bacterium | reverse complement strand
GCTTCCGTGCTGTTGATGGATTCCGCCAGCTTTTTGAAGGTAAACTGCTCGTAACCCAGTTCGCACATCAGTACGATGCCTTCCCGAATAATTTTTCTCCCCAATGCACTCGCTTCCGGATCGCGTAGTGCCAGCTTTAAACTCGGCTGAATACTGATTTGAAGGTTCATATAAAGAGATGTATAAAATTTGACACAAAAGTAAAACAAGTTTGTCTGGTATTGGTTTATTGTTTTTGATAGTAATACTTTCGTTGCCGAAAGTTTATTTATCAAAGCTATCTAATGATATTCCCATGAAATACCGAATATTTTCAATGCAGGTTTATTTGCTTGCCGGCGCATTTTTCCTGGCTGGTACAATTTCCGGGCAGGGAACGCTCAACGATCCCCTGGACTCTCCACAAACCCTTGAGTGGGTAATCCAACAGGCAAACCGCGTGGATAATGATCTGGCAAATGCCATGCGCAGTTCCGAGCCGATAGAAATTCTGATCAAACTGGCGGATTGTTATATATTATTCGATGCGGTTGCCCTTGCAGGTGTGTACTGCACCAACGTCAGGGCCGCAGCTGAAACCGGTAGAAGACAATGCGACGTGATCAACTACCGGCTTGAAAAAGACCTCAATACCAAGCTCAAACGGGCCGTGGAAGCGCGCCGTGCAGCCCTGCTTATGCGTGAGGCCGCAACCTTTTGCCTTCAGGAATCCAAACAGAATCAGGCCAGAGCCCAGGATTCTTTCGCCCCGGTTGACCTCATCCTTTACGATGCCCAAATAGTTCAGTTGGACCTGGCCGACGGCCTGGCCAGTAAAGACCTGCACATACTGGCGCAAAAAACAGAGCATGCCATTCGCTTGCTCCATGATATCGCCCACCTCGCCTCCAGCCTGAATACATGCAATATTCCTGAGACACTGGCAGAAAAAGCCATTGTACATGGCGAAGCAGCGCTGGCAGCACCAAATTGGACCGAAGTACACCAACAAATAAACAAGGCTTTGGAAACAGTGGAGCAAATCAAACGGTATAAAGACTGTAGATAAAGTGCCATTGAACCATACGCTCACCGGCAGCGAAAAGCCGGCAATGTCTAACCAAATTACACACTACAACTATGAAAATCAGACCTTTTTTCTTGTGGAGCTTGTCCACCATCATGTTGATCTCCATGGCCAGCAGTTGCACGGTTGTGCGACAGGGGGAGTTCGGGGTAAAGCGCACGTTCGGCCGCTTTAGCGACAATGTGTACACCAGCGGTTTGCGCACCTACAATCCGTTTACCAGCACCATCGTCAAAGTCTCCGGCCAGACTGAAAACATTGAAGTATCCCTCACTATTCCATCACTGGAAGGCTTGACCATTCAAAGTGAGGTATCGATCCTGTACCGAGTGGTAAAAAAAGATGCCCCCGATTTGTTGCGTTCTGTGGGCCTTGACTATGAAGAAACCATCATCCTGCCAGTATTCCGTTCAGCCGTGGCCGACGTAACTTCCAAATACTACGCCAAGGACATGCACTCCGGAAACCGCGCCGGTATTGAAGTAGCCATTCGCGACCTCATGAGTAAAACACTGACAGAAAAAGGGATTCTGATTGAAAACGTGCTGCTGAAAAGCATAGCCTTGCCCAAGAACCTCACCAAGGCGATTGAAGACAAACTGGAAGCCGAGCAGCAGGCGCAGCGTATGGAATTCATCCTGCAACAGGAAAAGCAGGAAGCAGAACGCAAGCGTATTCAGGCAACCGGCGAACGCGATGCCAACAAGATCATCGCAGAAGGCCTCACAGAACCCGTACTGCAATTCAAAGCCCTTGACGCCTGGCTGAAACTGAGCCAGTCGCCCAACTCCAAGGTGATCATCACTAATGGTACAGTGCCCATGGTGATGGATGCCGGAGGTACAGGAATTAAATAACACCCATCAAGCCGCTTGAGGCACGTAAGTATTTTTCAGACACACTCTAAGTTGAATATTTTAGGTGATGCCCCAAAATCTGCGTGAATAACAGTGTACCCGTGGGCTGAAAGGGCGGCCGATAATGTTCGGCCGCTCTTTCCCTTATCCAGGCAGCGTTACCAGCCCGCAAACGCTCTTTTATCGCGGCATAAGGTCTGCTTATCTAAATTTTGCAGCCTTTAGACGCAACCGTTCGTTACCTTTGTAAAACAAAAGGACTGCCATGGGCAGTTCTGTACATTTCCAAATCAAGAATATAACAATGAAAAAAACCCTCATTTTTGCAGCTTTCCTTCTTATCTTCTCCGGTTTCGCCAAGGCGCAAAGCGCTGAAGAGATTGTAAAAAAACACATTTCCGCTATCGGCGGCGATAAATGGGCTCAGGTAGAAGCCGTTAAGTCGGAAGCAAAAATTTCCGCCGACGGCGCTCCGGGCATGAGCATCGGTATGACCATGGTAGCAGTACGTAACAAATCGCTGCGCATGGATGTTTCTGTAATGGGCATGACCCAAACCACCGTACTGAACGGCGACGCCGGCTGGGCCAACAACCCTTTCATGGGCAAAATGGAACCCGAACCTATTACCCCGGACCAGGTTAAATCCATGTCAGATATGACGGATGTAGACGGCACCCTGATCGGTTATAAAGAAAAAGGCTATACCCTCGAATACATGGGTACTGAAGATGTAGACGGCACCGAAGCACACAAGATCAAAGTCAATAAAGGAAACAAACGCATGGAATACTCCTTCATTGACCCTAGCTCCTACTACGAAATCAAAAACATCCGCGTGGAAGAAGTAGACGGTCAGGAAGTAGAATCCGCTACCGTTTACTCCAATTTCAAAACGCAGGACGGACTGGTATTCCCCTTCACCATCCAGCAAAACGACGCTATGATGGGCGGCTCCACCGTTACCATCACCGGTATCACCATCAACCCTCTGGTAGATCCGAAAACATTCGTGATGCCAGGGAAATAACGATTTACGGCTTACGGTTGACGGTTTACGGTGGACGGCCTACGGTTGACGGATTGTCCCTCTACCATAAGCCGTCCACCGTAAGCCGTCTACCGTAGGCCGTCAACCGTAGGCCGTCAACCATTAACCGCAGCCTTGCGGAGTCAAAGAGTTGAATGTAGCTCTGCACCTCCTCAGCGCTGCGGATTTTTTATGCCTTTTTCTTCCTTTCTATGAAACAACTATCCCTTTTTCTGCCCATTTTTCTCCTTTTGGCCGCCGGCCTGAATGCCCAAACCAAACTTAGCTCCTCTACTTTTGGCGCCATCGAAGCACGCAGCATTGGTCCTGCCGTGATGGGAGGACGTATCACGGCCATTGAGGGCGTTAACAATAATACCAAAACCCTCTACGTGGGCACTGCCGGTGGCGGGGTGTGGAAAACCACCACAGCCGGATTCACCTTCGAGCCCGTGTTCGAAAAATACCCTCAAAGCATTGGCGCCATCGCCATCGACCAAAAAAATCCGGAAACCATCTGGGTCGGCACCGGCGAAAGCAACATGCGCAACAGCGTATCCATAGGCCTGGGCCTATACAAGAGTACCGATGCCGGCCGAAACTGGACCCGCGTCGGACTCGAAAACTCCGAGCACATTTCCAAGATCATCCTCCACCCCACCGATCCCAATACCCTGTACGTGGCCGTGCCAGGAAAACTCTGGAGCGACAGCCCGGATCGTGGCCTTTACAAAACCACCGATGGCGGTAAAACCTGGGCCAAAGTGCTCTATACCGACGAAAAAACCGGTTGCGCAGACGTCATCATGAACCCCCGCAACCCGGATGTACTGCTGGCCTCCATGTGGCAATTCCGCCGCACACCTTATTCCTTCGTGTCCGGCGGCCCCGGCAGCGCCCTCTACAAAAGCACCGATGGCGGTAAAAACTGGCGCAAAATTACCAACGGCCTGCCCACCGGCGAGTTCGGCCGCATAGCCCTGGCCCTGGCCCCCAGCGCCCCTGACAATGTGCTGGCCATCGTGGAAAGCGAAAAAACAAGCCTGCTCATCTCCTCCGACGGCGGCGAAAGCTGGAAATACCAAAGCGCCAACTCCAATGTAACCGCTCGTCCGTTCTACTTCAGCACGCTCGTGGTGGATCCTTTCGATCCCAAACGCGTGTACCGCCCGGCTTTCTCGCTCTCCATCTCCACCGACGGCGGCTACTCCTTCAGCGAAGCTTCCAATGCAGGCGGCTGGGTACATGCCGATCACCATGCGCTCTGGATCAACCCCAACAACACCAGCCACATGTACCTCGGTACCGATGGCGGCGTGTACATGAGCCTCGACCAGGGTGTTACCTGGACACACCTGAATACCCTGCCCGTATCACAATTCTATCACGTATCCACTGACGAGCAAACACCCTACAACGTTTATGGCGGCCTGCAGGACAACGGCTCCTGGCGCGGCCCCTCACAAAGCAAGGGCGGTATTGAAAACAGCGACTGGGAAAGCGTAGGCGGCGGCGATGGCTTCTGGGTACAACCCGATGCCAATGATCCCGACATCATTTACAGTGAAAGCCAGGGCGGCGAGGTATCCAAATATAACCGCCGCACCAATCAGAGCCAGTTCATTAAGCCTCAGCCAGGCAAAGGAGAGGATAAACACCGCTGGAACTGGAATACACCACTGGTGAAAGGCCTGAAAAACCCTGGAACCCTTTACATCGGCGCTCAATACCTGTTCAAAAGCACCGACCAGGGCCATTCCTGGCAACGCATCTCCCCCGACCTGACCACCAACGACAAAGAAAAACAACGCCAGGCAGAAAGCGGCGGCGTAACGGTAGACAACACCAGCGCTGAAAACCACTGCACCATCTTTAGCATCGGCCCGTCGCCACTGGATGAAAACCTGATCTATGTGGGCACCGACGATGGCAATATCCAGGTAACACGCGACGGCGGCAAAAACTGGGAAATGATCTCCAAAAACATCCCGGGTGTGCCAACCGGCACCTGGGTGAGCCGGGTTACCCCCAGCCGTTTCAACCGCAACCTCGTGTACGCCACCTTCGACAACCATGCATACGGCGATATGAAAACCTACGTTGCCAAATCGGAAGATGGCGGCAAAACCTGGGTGAATATCGGCGCCGACAAAGTGTTGCAAGGTTATGCCCATGTGATCATAGAAGACCTGGTAAACCCCAGTCTGCTGTTCCTCGGCACGGAGTTCGGTCTGTACCTCAGCACAGATGCCGGCCAAAGCTGGGTGCTCTACAAATCCCGCATCCCGGAATATGTTGGAGTGCGCGACATCGTCATTCAGCCCAAAACCAACGATCTGGTGCTGGGCACCCACGGCCGCGGCGTTTTCATCATTGACGACATCTCCCCCATTCGCCGCCTCAATGCCGATTTGTTGGAAAAAAATGCCGCCCTGCTGCCCACCCGCCCCACTGCAGTGAGCAGCGGCCACTACGGCAGCGCATTCCCTGGCACCGACTCTTATGCAGGCCAAAATGCGCCGGAAATAGCCACCATCCAGTATTACCTCAAAGACCGCATGAACACCGGCGATGTAACCGTAGAAGTACTGGATGCCACCGGGAAAGTGATCGCTTCCATGCCGGGAACCAAACGCAAGGGGATCAACTTCGTGCGCTGGGACATGCGCCTGGCGCCCCCCAAAGCCGCCAAAGGCGTACTGGTGCAGGGCGAATTCGGGGTGTATGCCGGTTTCTTCGGCCGACTGGCTCTGCCGGGAACCTACACGGTGCGCCTCAAAGCCGGCGACTGGACCGACGAAGGCACCCTTCAATTGACGCCCGACCCGCTGATGCCGGAGCTGGATTATGCCAAAAAACGCGCTATTTCCGACGGACTGTTTGAACAGATAGAAGCGCTTGGACTCCTGGAAGCACAGGTGCGCAGCCTGAAAGACAGCCTGGATCAGCGCCTCAGACTGGCCAAAGACAAAAAACTCAAGGATCAGCTCTCCAAAATGAGCGGTGAGTTGGATGCCTTCCGCAAAACCCTCACGGAAACCATCGAATCCAAAGGTATTACCGGCGAACAACAGCTGCGCGCCCGCCTGGGCAGGTTGTACGTTTATACAGAAATGTCGGACAACATGCCCACCCAATCGGTACTGGATGGTCAGAAGACTATTGGAGAGGAACTCCATCAGGCAATGAATAAAGCCTCCGATTATTTCCACAGCGACCTGGTAACCATCAATAAATCCCTGGCCAAAGCCAAATTGCCCGCCTTGCGTGTACTGGACAAAAGCGAATGGGAGAAGCAAAACTCAGGCGCCTCCGCCGCTCCTCCCAAACCTTTTTGGGAACTCAAGGCCGAGGTACAGAAAATGATGCGGAAGTAAGGCTTTAGTGTCGGGGTGACTGGTGTCATAGTGACGGGGTGACT